>JAGONM010000005.1 GCA_017993055.1 Armatimonadota bacterium | reverse complement strand
TCTCCTCCACGTCCAGATCCATCTCTCGGGCGAGGTGAATGACCGTGTTTCGCGTGATTCCCTCGAGTATTCCGGCGTAGGTCGGCGGAGTAGCGATGGCGCCGTCCTTGACTATGAAGATGTTGTCTCCGGTCGCCTCAGCCACATAGCCCTGCAGGTTCAGCATCAGGCCTTCGCCGGCGCCCACTCTGTTGGCCTCAATCTTGGCTTGGATGTTCGCCACGTACTTCCCCAGCGACTTGATCCTCGGCTCCAGTGCCTGCGGGGGGCACACGCGCGTGGAAACGGTCACTACTTCCAGGCCGACGCTGTACATCTCCTTCGGGTACAGTGAGAGCTTGTCCGTCATGATGATGACGGTCGCGTCGCCCTGGCATGCTCGCGGATCGAGCCCCAGTCCCACGCCTCTCGTTATGGTTATGCGGATGTAGCCGTCCTTTATGCGGTTCGCGCGCAGGGTCGAAAGAACGGCCTCGATCATCACTGACTCGCTGATCGGAAGGTCTATCATCAAGGAGTGAGCAGATCGGTAGAGGCGGGTTATGTGCTCGTGGAGTTTCCACACTCTGCCCGAGTAGACTCTGATGCCCTCGAACGCTCCGTCGCCGTAGAGCAGTCCGTGGTCGTAGACGGTGATCTTCGCGTCCTCCATCGGGACGTGCTCTCCATTTATGTACACTACCGGGCTCATCGGTACCTCCTTGAGATACTATGCCTGGAGTATATCATAATACCCCCGCACCCGCAACTCGCATTCCGGCCGCTTGCGGATCGTTGAACACGCAAGAAAGCCGCAGTCGCCCTGTGAATGGTCTGGACGTCCGCGGCTCTCCGTGCTACGGTCAGTACAATCCGCTCGGTGGTCCGTCGTGTTTCTATGCCCAGAAAGCCTCGCCGGGCTTCTCGCTTATGACCATGTGCTTGAGGAAGGCGACCGCCTTCTCGAAGCCTTCCTTCTGCGACATCAGGCTGTCCTCGTGCTCGATCGAGAGCGCCCAGTCGTACCCGACAATCCGCAGGTTGCTGATCATGTCCTTCCAGATATCGGGACCGTGACCGTAGCCGATCGTGCGGAAGATCCACGAGCGGTTGACTTCATCCGTGTAGTTCTTCGTGTCGAGCACGCCGTTGACCAGCGTGTTCTGCGGATCTATCTTGCAGTCTTTCGCGTGGAAGTGATAGATCGCGTCGCCCAGTCTGCGGATTGCGTTCACAGGGTCGATGCCCTGCCAGAACAGATGGCTCGGATCGAAGTTCGCGCCCAATGCGTCTCCGCAGGCGTTCCGGAGCCTGAGCAGAGTCTCCGGGTTGTAGACCACGAACCCGGGGTGCATCTCGAAGCAGATCTTGACCCCGTGCTCTTTGGCGAACTTGGCTTCTTTCCGCCAGTACGGGATAACCCTGCGTTTCCACTGCCAGTCGAGGGTTTCCGAGAAGTCGGTCGGCCACGGACAGGTGACCCAGTTCGGCGATTTCGCGCGCGGCGAATCTCCGGGGCAACCGGAGAAAGCGATCACGCGCTCGATCCCCAGCTTCTGGGCAAGCTCGACGGTCTTTCGATGTACGTCGTGGTTCTCCTCTGCGATCTGCTTGTTTGGATGCAGTGGGTTGCCGTGGCACGACAGCGCGCTGATTATGAGTCCGCGCGACTCGACCGCCTTGAGGAACTTCTTGCGCTCCGGATCGCTCCCGAGCAGTTTCTCCATGTTGCAGTGCGCGTTGCCGGGATAGTTCCCGGTCCCGATCTCGACGGCCTCGACGCCCACGCCGGCAACGTAGTCGAGCATCGCCTCGAACTTCATGTCGCTGAACGCTACGGTGAAGACTCCGACTTTCACTTGCAGTACCTCCTGTGTCCTATTTCAGGCGAACTTCCTTGCCGGTCGCGGCGGATCTGTAGATCCCGTTCAGGATTCGCACTACCTCGAGTCCGTGTTCGCCGGTGGAGATCGGCTTCTTGTCGTTCACCAGGCAGTCCACCCAGTGGCGAATCTCCATCTCGTGGCCTGATACATTCGGGAAGCCGGGCGTTATGTCCACGATCGCCCCATGCATGTCCTTGTAGACGCGGAACGGGTCTACGTCCGCGCCGCCCTTCGTCCCGATCAGGTTGGTGAAGATCACGTCCTTCTCGATGTGCGATGCCCAACTCGCTTCGAGCATCAGCGTCGCTCCGGTGTCCAGCTTGACGAAGCCCGCCGCCAGATCCTCTACATCGCATGTGCCGCCTGACTCCGAGGTGCCCCAGTCGCCCATGCCTTCGCCCTTGCAGCCGAAGACCGAGTAGGTCGAACCCGAAACCGAGACGGCCTTCGGGTTGCCCATCAGCCAGAGTGCAAGGTCGAGAACGTGCACTCCTATGTCAATCAACGGTCCTCCGCCTGCCTTGGCCTTCTGCGTGAACCAGCTTCCCATGCCGGGAATGCCCTTGCGGCGGATCCAGCCGGTCTTCCCGAAGTATATCTCCCCGAGTTCGCCGTTCTCGATGAACCGCTTGAGTGTCTGAGTGTCGCCCCGGAAGCGGTTGTTGAAGGCCGTCATGAACTTCTTCTTCGCCTTCTTGGATGCCTCGACCATCCCTTCGCCGTCCTTCGGGTTGATGCAGAGAGGCTTTTCGCAGATGACGTGCTTCCCCGCCTCGAAGGCGGCGATTGCCATCTCCGCGTGCAGGTAGTTCGGCGTGCAGACGCTGATCGCGTCTATTTCGCCGAGTTGAAGCATCTCCTTGTAGTTCTTGAAGGTCTTCTCGATTCCGTACTGTGAGGCCGCCCAATCCGTGCGGTCCTTGAGGAGGTCGCATGCCGCGACTACCTTAGCCTCAGGGCACTTTGCATACGCGCCCAGATGCACCCGGCCGATGCCGCCCACTCCTATGATGCCGATGTTTACCTTGCTGAGCTTGCTCTTTCCCGCCAATTCCGGTTCTCCTGTCCGCCGCCCGGCCCCGTGCTCCGGACGCCTGAAATACAAATGTCGGGCTCTGCGACCGCAGAGTCCGAAGGCATTCTAGCACAACATTTTTTCGGTGTCTACATCTGCGGAAGCGTGATATGCTGCATGTGGGTCACAGGCGGCGGGCGATCGAACTTGCGGCTAGTCCGGAGAGGACCGCCCAGGCGATAGTCGCCCTCGACGGGTGGAATCCGCCGATCGCGGCGGCGACTGAGGTCAGCACGGTGATCTGCGCGAGCACGATCACTGTGGAGGAGAGAACCCGCGCCGATAGGAATGCTCCTTCGCCGGAGACCGCTCGAATCGCCTGGGTGACGCGGATATCGCCTCGCTCGGCCCCCAGCACGATCCCCGATAGGATCATGAACGCGGCCATCATATATGCGAGTTGCGGCGACGGCGCGCGTGTCATCCATCCGCAGACGGCCCCGCCGGCCATCGGGATCGCCAGCGCGCGAGTAATACCGGCCCGGCTCCGGATGAGCAGTCGAATCTCCCTCAGCGCCAGCGCATATGCCTTCTCCATCGCGCAGAGCATCTCTCAGCCCTCCGTACAATCGGTCGAGCGGGTGATCAGCTCTTCCAGCACCACGCTCAAGCTCCTGGGACTCAGGCGCACGCCGGCGGCCTGGGCGGCTATCTCACCCAGCAGCTCCGTCGGCGTGGACTCTGCACTCATGTCTACCACCACCGAGCCGTCCTGTTCGGACATGGTGATCGCGCGCTTGTCGGCCCATGTGCCGCGCCCGCCGGGCCTTCCCGCGCTCAGTGGTCGGATGACCACGACTTCAGGCCCGATGATGCCCCGCAGATGGCTGATGGTACCGTCGGCCAGTATCTTCCCGTTGTGCAGCACGGCGATGCGGTCGCAGAGCTCGGCGTCCTCCGAGCGCGCGGTGGCGACGACTATAGTGCGATGCTCGGCCGTCCTCAGCATCAAGAGATGATTCCATACGCGCTCCCGCATGAGGTCGTCGAGTCCCGCCATCGGCTCATCGAGCAGCAGGGTAGGGGAGGGTGAGATCAGGACCCGCGCCAGTTCCAGCCGCTTTCTCGTGCCGGATGTCAGGGTGGATATCCTTCGGTCGCATACCGGCTCGAGATCCAGCAGCACTAGGGCATCGCGGATCGTCGAGCGGCGCTTGCGGCGGGGTATGCCGTAGAGGGTGCAGTGCAGTTCAAGCGTCTCCGTCGGCGTCATCGCGTCGTCGAGCCGCGGTTCGGCATAGGATATGACCGGAGACCCCTCCGATTCGATCCTGCCGGAGTCTGGCGTTTCGATGCCGGACATGATGCGGAGGAGGGCGCTCTTGCCCGCTCCCGAGCGGCCGTAGACGCCCCGCGCCTCGTCGGGCATCGCAGTCAGCGACACCCCCGACAAGGCGTACATCCCCGCGTATCGCTTGTGAAGACTCGCTGCTCTGATTCGATCTTGCATGGCGTTCCGTAGTCAACTAGCCCGACGCCGATTCCTGCGTGATTATATCACTCCGACTCTCCGTCGGCAAACGAACGACCGACGACTTGCGCATGCCGACGCTCGAGGTCGTTGTGCCAAGAAAAAGGGCCCGATGCCGTCGCCGGCCTCGGGCCCCGATAGTCGAGTGTGAGAGTCTCAGAGCCTCACGTCAATAACCGCGCTGACTCCGACCCCGGAGACTCGCTTGATGTCCTTCACGATCTCCTTCGTCTCTATCGGCACCAGCACCTTGACCCGAAACGTCCGCCCGGAGAAGTTCCCCTCCAACTGTGCGACGGCCTTCACTTTGTCCACGAGGTGGGCCGGTCCGCTGACCTGCGCCGCGCCTGCATAGCCCCCCTGCCCGATGCTGATGATCGGGACGACCTTCGTGCGGTCTTCCACGCCGATGCCCTTGTTCACCGTCAGCTTGTTGATGAAGTCGTTCAGTTCGCCGCCGAACTTGTCCACCAGCAGGACGATTCCCGCTCCCTTCAGTATGTCACCTATGCCGGCCCTGACGGGTGCGACCGCAGTGAGGGAAGCGGTCAGCAGGAATCCTGTGAGCACGAGCGCTAGGGTCTTTCGTTTGATCTTCATTGCATTACCTCCTGGTTTCCAGGCGTTCGAGACGCATTCTAGGCGTCCTCTCGGCTGCTTGCGAACGCCCGACGGACTCGCCTTCGTGTTAGTGTATACGTCCGTCTTAGCATCCGGGTTACATCTCTTACAGGTCTTATTCCTCCCATCGATCCCATCTGTCCCATGCCCCACGAACGAAAAACCCCGCCTCGAGAGAACTCGAGGCGGGGTGAGTATCAGTCAGATTCGTGTGTCAGGTTCGATTAGAACTTGACCGCGAACTGAGCCGTGGCAACGCCACCGCGGTAGTCGCCGCCTGCCATGTAGGGAGCCAGAGCGCTTCCCTGCTCATACTCCACGACCTGGTACAGGAGCTTCATGCTGGCGTTCGGGTTGAACGTGTGGCCGAGGCCGACGGAGATGTATCTCTCCTCCGTATCCGTGCCGGTCACCGGCTCCCAGGTTACCTGCTCGTAACCGAGATCAACGCTGTTCTTACTGGTCAGGCCGTACTTGATGCCTGCGCCGTAGGAAGTGATCTGGTCGAGAGCGGGGCCGGGGACCAAGACCCCCAAGCCGCCCGCGCTGGCAACGCGGCCGCGTACGTTCCCGGCCGTGTTCTCAGGCTCGAGCATCTGACCCTGCGCCGACAGCGAGATCGTGTTGGTGAGGGCATAGCTCAGGCAAGCGGATGCGCCCTTGACGTTGGTCAAGTTCACCGCGCCGCCGGCTCTGGACCAGTTACCCGGAGCGTAGTAGTTCTCCTCTACGTTCGCGTAACCGCCCTTGATCATCAGTCCGCCGATCTTGAACTTCAGCATGGCGTTCCATGCCGCGTTGTCAACGTCGAACGGAGCGTAGGTGCCGACGAGCTGATCGTCAGGATCGCCCTCCGCGTACTCGCCGGAGAGTCCGATGCTGCCGAAGTTCAGGTCGAGGTCTGCGCCCATGATGGTGGTCGTGCCGACCGCCAGGCCGAGTCCGGCCTGGTACCAGGTCAGACCGAGGTTCGCGTTGCCGCCGACGCCGATAACGGCGCGGGCGCCTGCGAGCTGGTCAACCTGGAACAGATTGCCGAGCCACGGGCTGATGAGCGGAGCGTTCAGCGGATCAGCCTTCGCGGCAAATGCCGTCAGGCCTACGCTGCCCCAGTCGAGGGCCACGGATCCGCCGTCCACGACGAAGTTGCCGTCGTCCAGCTTGTCCACGTAGGTGTAGCTGTCCGTGTCAACGAGCTTCAACGTGAGCGGAGTCAACTGCAGCGGCATGCGGCCGGCAGTCAACTTGCCCGCGCCGAGCGGGCCGAGCCCGATCGGTGTGCTCAGACTCAGTCTCCAGAGCGTGAAGTCATCCAGTCCGCCGCCTACCGCAAACTGCGGGAGGTAGTCGCCGGCCGAAATCTCAGCCTGGAGCGAAGCGTCGTCGCTGACTCTGCCCTTGATGCCGAGACTGAAGTCGTTGAAGAAGAACGAGTTGGCGATCGGGTTGTTCGCCTCAGGCGTGCCGGTGTGGATCGTCGCCAGCTGGCGGCGGTCCCTGTCGAACGCCGTTGCCACGTTCTCGACCTCGCCGCGAACGATCATGTTCGCCGCGCCGGTGATCTTGACCCGAGCAACTTCGTCCTCCAGGATGCCGACTCTCTCGGAGAGCGCATTCAGGTCTCTGCGTACGCTTTCGACCTGCACGCCTAGGGAAGCCAGTTCATCCTGGAACTCGTCCATCAGTCTCTGGATTGACTTGAGCTGATCGGCGCCCACTCCGGGATCGCCCTTCTCGCCCTTGTCGCCCTTCTCGCCCTTCGCTCCGACGGCTCCGGTCGCTCCGGTGCCGCTGTAACCGCCTCCTGCCATCTCAGAGATGACGGGAACGGCCTTGGCCATCGCCTCTGCGAACTCGTAGCGAGTCATTGCGCGCTTGCCGCCGTAGGTGCCATCCGGGTATCCCTGGATGATGCCGAGGTCAACAAGCTCCTGAACCGCGTCGTACGCCCAGTGATCAGGCGGGACGTCGGGGAATTCCTGCGCGAACGCCATCGAACCGAGTCCGAGCAGGAGCCCAGCGATCATTAAGAACGCTAGTGTTTTCATGTTCATCCTCCTTGAATGTATCTAACGTAGCACTTGGCCGGAGGACTTCCCGCTTCTCCCGAATGCGGCGTCTGCGCGAGTAACCATGTTTCCTCTGCTCTGCCGCGCTCCGTTCGAAGCTTCTCTTCTCCAGCCTATCCTATCACCGCGCAATCTCACAGGCCATTCAAGGTGTGTTTCACCTCCTTTCAACCTTGTGCCGCGCGATGTGATAGTCTCTCTGACTGTCATCCTAGCAAAAATACCAGGTTTCTGTCAAGTTTCCGCACAAATGGATGTTCTCAAGTTATCTGTACGCCGCCGCGAGAGGTATCTCCTCCCTGCGTCTGGGCAGAATCTCCGATCGTCGCCATTTGCCCGTCTCAGGCTTTATACGATGGGTCCCTGACAAAGGTTACAGGCAATACTCGCACCTGGGCCGCATATCTCCCACACAGGTATTATCGTCAGGTGCGCGAGGCTTCAGCATCTTTCGCGGCAAGGTACCTCTCGCCGAGAATGACCGCGACCAGGTCGTCCACCGGTTCGGACGGGGCGAGCATGCCCCTGGGTATCAGGCGCAGTAGTCCCCTCGGAGGGTTCTCTTCATAGTATCGTGCGCGTGCCTCGAGGGTGGTGTGAGACTCGTCAACGAACTCGATGCGGGCCGGCGATGCGTCGCGGACCATCTCGGCAAGGGTGCTTCCGTGCGTTCCGTCCCCGATGACCACCGTGTCCGTGGAGTATCGCGCCATCAAGTCTGCGACGAGTGCGGCGATCTCGTGGGGAGGGAGAATCTTTCTCAGCAGGGCGCCCTCGTCGTTGACGACGGCGAGGCCGCATTTCTCGCGCCCGGGGTCTATCGCTATGACAGTCCCCATCACAGCGCCTCGATGCGAAAATCGAGATCGAGTGGCCCCGCAGACCAGGTGTCGGCCCGGGCAACCGCCCGCACGACGACCGGCCTGCCGTGGCTGCTGACCTCGTCAACTATGTTCAGCAGTTGGTCTGGCGACATCGAGCCGACTGCCAACTGATCTTGCTCCTTGTCATGGTAGGGTATGATGCCCTTTGCGATGGCGGCCGGGCGGACTTCCGCTCGCAGGAAGCTGATCACCCCGCCCAAGATGTCGCCACGGGACGCCGCTCCGTCAATCCGCGCCTCGGCCACCTCTTGCCCTTTCCAGTATACCAGGCGGTTGTAGTTCGGGATGAACTCCACCAGCGCCTGTTCGTCCTCCACCGTGTTGCCGATCGCGACAATCCGCAGGACTACGGTCCCGGATCCGGTGGACAGTTCGTCCACGAGTGCGGTGATGCTCGCGTTTTCCGTGACGGTCTGCTCGTCGGACCCCTCCGGTCCGGTGATTCTCTTCGTGATGATCCTGACCGCGCGGTTGTTGTCGCCTACTCTGGCGCCCTTCTCCCTCGCGCTCTGGTCGGCTTTGTTCAGCAGCGACAGTACCTCTCCGCGGAGCTGCGGTTTCGCCTGCGTGCAGTCTATGGTTGCGCGGACGAGTTCCTCGTTGGATCGAAGGATGACGGTCTTCTCGCGCAGCGCGATGTACCGCTGGTACTTGACGATTGCCTCTCCCATCTCCGCTTCCAGCATGCTGATCTGTCCGACGAGCAGCCCGCGCTGCGACTCCAGGTTCTGGATCTCGTATCGCTGATGTGCGATCTCGGCCTTTCGCTGCCTGATCTCCGCGGCGGCTGATGTCAGCGCCTGCTCCGTTCGTACCAGCGCGGCTTCATTCTTCAGTAGTTTGGCGCGCATGTCGGTCAGGCTGGCAGATATGCGCCTCACTTCGCCGACGAGTTTGTCCCGCTGGAGGATGGCCGTGCGGGCCTCGGACTGTGCCCTTGCCGCCTCGCCCCTCGCTGCGTCGGCCGCCTCTCGAGCGTTCTCGAACTTCTGTACCAGAATGTCGCGGTCGCGGAGTATCTTCTCACCTTCGAGCATCAACAGCCTCACGCGCTGGCTGATCGCCGCCATGAACGCGATAGTGAATATGGCGATCAACATCCCGGTGATCGTCGTGAAGACGATCGCCGTGTGTCGCGGGCGCAGGCCGAGCAGGCTGAGCCTGCGCTTCCCCAGCCGCCTGCCAAGCAGATCGCCCCAGTACGCTATGAAGCCGCACATGCCGATGAACACGGCGGCCGCTGCTATCGTTCGCCAGGTCATATTGCCTCGGATTCCGGGTCCTACTTCGCTGCCCGGATGATCAGCAGAATGCCGAGCGCGGCGCAGGCCGCCGTCGGCGCGAAACTCGCGGTCATAGGCGAGACGGCCGCGTTTCGACCGAGTATCGTCATGTAATGCATGAGCACCCAGTAGCCGAATATTATGACTATCGAGAGCCCGAGCCCCGTCGCCGAACTGCTCCTGTGAGGCCTGAGCCCGAGCGGGGCGCCTATGAGCGCGAAAACCAGGGTCGTGAGCGGCATCGCGATCTTCTGGTAGAGGCTGACCTCATACCTCGCCACCTCCGCCCCGTGCTGCGACAGCATCCCGATGTAGCCTCTCAGTTCGCGGAAGCTCATCTCGTCGTCGCGCTTCTGGTACATCGCGATCTCCTCGGGCGTCTTGTCGATCCGCGTCTGGCGGACCTCCGTGCCATGAAACTCAGTCAGCCAGGTCGGCTTCGTTCCCAGCGTCTTGCTGTACCCGTCCCTGAACTCCCAGTTATTCTCACCGAGCCAGATTGCCTTCTCTCCGTAAATGAAGGCCGCCGGTTTGTTGTCCGCGTACTGCATCAGAGCGACCTTCCGGAGCGTGCCCGAATCGAGATCGTAACCTCCCTGGACGTAGAAGACGCTCTTGGTTACTCCGTCTCGCGCGTCAATCACGAGGAAGGGTTTGTCGCTCGACTTGGGTGTGCTCTTGATCTCCCGCACGATGCGCTGGTGCTCGGAGTTCGTGTAGGGCGCGACGTACTCGTTGAGCACGAAGCTCGCGCCGGTGACGACAATCGCCATCGCGATCACCGGCACGACGATCCTGTAGATGCTGATCCCGCCGGCGAACAGCGCCACCGTCTCACTGTCGCTCGAGAGCCGCCCGAATCCCAGCAGTGTCGCCAACAGCATCGACATCGGCAGCGTGATCACGATCAGTCCCGGTATGTGCAGCGCGACGAGTTGAGCGGCCCGCCAGAGCGGAGCGCCGTACTCCGCCAGGAGCTGAGTCACCTGGAAGAGTTCCTTCCCGGCAAACATCAGGCTGGTGAACGCGGCAACTCCGAATACGAATGGCCCGATCAGTTCGGTCAGAATATGGCGGTCGAGTATCCTCATATTGTCGGTGCCGGGCGGGCGTGGCTCTACACGGAGAAACGGTCCCCAAGATAGTACTTCCGAGCTATCGGATCGTTGGGCAGTTCTTGCGAGAGGCCGGATGTCCTGATCTTGCCGTCGGAAAGAATGTAAGCTCGGTCCGTGATCGCAAGCGTCTCTCGAACGTTGTGGTCGGTGATCAGGATGCCGATGTTCTTCGCCTTCAGTTCCGCGATGATGTCCTGGATGTCGTTGATGGCGATGGGATCAACGCCGGTGAAAGGTTCGTCGAGCAACATGAACGCGGGCGACATGGCGAGGGTCCGCGCGATCTCTGCTCGCCTCCGCTCGCCGCCTGAGAGCATGTATCCCTTGTGGTCCTTTACATGGTCGATCCGAAGCTCCTCGAGGAGTTCGTTCAGCCTTGCCTTGCGTTCCTTCTTCGGCATGCCCGCGAGCTCGAGCACCAGGAGGATGTTCTCTGAGACGGTCAGTTTGCGGAAGACCGACGGCTCCTGCGCAAGGTACCCGATCCCGTGCCGCGCGCGCTGGTACATCGGCATGCCGGTGATGTCGCGGCCTTCGAGGTAGACCCTGCCGGCGGCCGGGTGGATCAGCCCGACTATCATGTAGAAAGTGGTTGTCTTGCCCGCGCCGTTCGGGCCGAGGAGCCCGACGATCTCGCCGCGTTTCATCTCGAGTGAGACGTCGTCCACCACGTTCCGCCCTTTGTAAGTCTTGATGAGACTCTCGGTCGTTATCGTGGCCTCGGGTGTTATGGCTGCTCCCCCTCCCTGGGTTTGATCCTCATGTCGCCGCCCTTCGCGCTGATCTTGTTCCTGTTCAGATAGATGGTGATCGAGCTTCCGGTGAGCGTAGCCGGTTCCGTTAGGTCCGGGTCGGTGATCCTGACGGCCGCGCTGCCAGTCAGAACGATGGTCTCATCCGCCGTGGGAGAGGCCTGGGGTGTGTACTCCGCCTTGTCTGCGGTCGCATGGATGAGCCGCACGGACTTCTTGGCCTTGTCCACCTGTCTGGCGTGGATGACGACTTCGGGCCCGGCGACCGCCCCAGCGACAATGAGCTTCTTGTCCGCGGACTTCTTTAGATCGGCGGTGATCTTCTTCGCGGTGATCAGCGCCTCCTTCACGGTCTTGCCGCATATCTCGCACTTCCACGTAGCGCCGCTGAGTTCCATCTCCGCGCCGTTGGTCAGTTCCACCTTCTCGTCGCTGATCTCCATGTCGCCGGAGAGCCTGACCCCTCCGATGGCGAGTCCACGGGCCGCGCCGAGGAACAGACAGGCGCATAGCGCGGCGATCGCGGCGATCAGAATGCCGGTCCGTCTCATTCGACATGTCATAGGATGGCCTCCGCCTTGCTGAGTCTTGCCCTCCTGAGGGCGGTGTCGGCGGTGATGTCCTGCGCCCGGACGGTCATGTTGCCCTTCCGCATGATGACGTCGCCCCTGCCGGAGATAGTGTTCTCGTTCGGTTTCCACAGCATCTCCTCGGCCGTCGCGGTGGTTCCGTCAAGCAGCGATGTAACCTTGACTCCGCCGAATGCCCGGACCTGCTTCTTGCCGCTGTCCGCAACGACTCTGGGCGCAACCATGCTGCTGACGACCTTGCCGTCCTCGTAGAGGCTCGCCTTCACGTTCGTCAGTTCCACGGTAGAAGATGCGCCTTCCGTCGCGGCGGCGGTCGCTGATTCGAATCCGGCCTCCCACAGGCGGTTGCCCTTGTCGTCGTCCCAGGTCACGCGGGCCCCTTCAAACTTCGCGTCGATCTTCCGCCGCTCCTGCTCCGCTTCCGTCTGTTTGACGGGCGGTCTCACCTCAGGAGACTTCGACGGCTTGCGCGCGCATCCGGCGGGAATCAACGCTACGAAGAAGGCTATCAGGATAAGCCGGGAGAGCGTCCCGACTCGATTGTCAGGCATGGCCGGATTCCGTGATACGGGCATCAGTTAGCCTCAGCGTGAGTTTATCACATCCGGTTTGCCTTTACAACCGCGCCGCTCAAGTGCTACAATTGCTGCGAGCCCGGGCAGAACAGATGTGCGATTCTCTGACTCGGAACGCGGGGCGCAAAGTGGCGGTCGAGCGAGACAACCAGCTGCGGATTCTCGGCGTTGACCCCGGCCTGGTCACCACCGGCTACGGAATCATCGAGGCGGTTGGGGACGAACCCGTCCTGCTGGAGGGCGGCGTCATTCGCGCATCCGCGAAGCTTCCGATCGAGCAACGGCTCTCGACCATTTTCCACGGCATCCAGGAGTTGATCACGGAGTTCCGACCGGACGCGCTCTCGCTCGAAGAGGTCTATACCCATTACGAGAGGCCTCGCGTCGCCGTGCTCATGGGCCATGCCCGAGGGGTGATCTGTCTGGCCGCGGGAGTCAACCAGGTCCCGGTTTTCAGCTACGCTCCGACGCACGTCAAGAGTTCGCTTACGGGAAACGGCCGCGCGAGCAAGGAGCAGGTGGGCCGTATGGTGGGGATGCGACTCAGACTGAAGAGCGTCCCCGATCCGTTCGATGTCACCGATGCGCTTGCGATCGCGCTCTGTCATCTTGTAAGGCGGGGGAGACTGCAGACATGATCTCGTATATCCGAGGAAGTATCGCTCTGCGAGGTGACAGCGAAGTCATCATCTGGTCGGGAGGCATCGGGTATGAGGTCATGGCGCCGGCGACGGTCATGCAGGCCCTCATCAAGAAGAGCGAAGACGAGCGCCGCGACGTTACGCTGGTCACCTATCACTACTATGAGAACAACCAATCGCGGATGGTTCCGCGCCTGATCGGCTTCACCAACGAGGTCGAACGCGAGTTCTTCGAGCTGTTCATTACGGTCGCCAATATGGGTCCCAAGACAGCGGTGCGCGCCCTCACGAGGTCGTTCCATTCGGTCGCGGAGGCCGTCGAGGCGGGCGACCACAAAGCGCTCTCGACGCTCCCAGGCATCGGCGAGAAGAAGGCGAGGCAGATCATCGCCACTCTCCAGGGCAAGGCGGGCAAGTTTGCGCTGCTCCAGGATGAGGATATCGCCGCCGAGCTGATCCCGAAGGATGACATCGAGACCGATGCAGTCGAAGTGCTTCTCCAACTCGGTTACAAGCGGGTAGAGGCTCAGTCGATGGTCAAGCGGGCGCTCGAATCGGCCAAGCCGAAGTCGTCCGAGGAGCTGATCCAGACGATCTACGAGCTGAAGCTGATGAAGTAGGACTCAGTCCACGCAGGTGGACTTCGTGTCCTTGTAGCCGCGAATTCATTCGCCTGGGACCAGGAGATGCAGCATGACCCGCCGCGGTCTGTGGGCATTGGCCACAATGATGGCGCTAACGAACATGCCGGTTCACGCACAGCACACATACGATGTGGTCGTCGTCGGCGGCACCCCGGGCGGCATCATGGCCGCCATCGCCGTCGCGCGAAACGGCTGCTCGGCGGTGATCCTCGATAGGAACGCCCACATCGGCGGCCTCCCGGCCAACGGCCTCGGTGCGACCGACATCGCCACCCGAGGCGCAACCGGCGGGCTCTTCGCCGATTTCGTCGGTCGCGTCCGGAAGCACTACGTGGACAAGTACGGCGCGGACTCCCAGCAGGTTAGGGACTGCAGCGACGGATACCGCTTCGAGCCCCATGTCGGGGCACTGGTCTTCGATCAGATGCTGGCGGAGCATAAGGACCGCATCACCGTCCTGCGCCGCCGCCAGTTCGACGCCGACCCTCAGATGGTGAAGCTTCAGGATGGCGGGCTTACTCAGATCACCGTCACGAACCTTGATTCGAGGCAACCGGAAGCCTATTCCGGCAGGGTCTTCATAGACGCCACCTATGAGGGTGACCTGGCAGCCGCCGCCGGCGCGGAGTTCCGGATCGGGCGCGAGGCGCAGACCGAGTTCGATGAGCCGATGGCCGGAAAGCTCTACAAGCAGTGGGCCGGGCCCATCGGTCCCGGCTCGACGGGGCTCGGCGACAATGCCGTGCAGGCCTACAACTACCGCCTCTGCCTGACTCGCGACCCTGAGAACCTCCTGCCGATTGAAAAGCCCGCGGCTTACAACCGCGACGAGTACATTTCGCTGGTAGACGATGTCAAGCTGAATCGGATTCCCGCTCCGACCGGCGATCCAAGGCCCGCGATCGCGTGGGACGGCATCGGCCGCGTGACCAACATGGTCGCCCTGCCCAACGCGAAGACCGACGCCAACAACCAGCACGTGGCATTCCTCTCGACCGACCTGCCCGAGGAGAACTGGCCCTGGCCGACTGCCGGCTGGGATTGGCGCGACCGGTTCGCCGATCGCCTGAGGAACTACACGCTCGGACTGCTCTGGTTCGCGCAGAACGACCCCGACCTGCCGGAGGACTTCCGCGCCCGCTGCCGGGAGTGGGGCCTTGCGAAGGACGAGTATACCGACAACGGCGGCTTCCCGCGCCAGGTATATGTCCGCGAGGGCAGGCGGATCGTCGGGGAGCACCTGTTCACCGCGTACGATGCCCTGCCGATCAGTCCGGGCGCTCGGCCTCCGGTGTACGCCGACAGCATCACCGCGAGCCACTATGCGCTCGACTCGCATGCGGTGCTGAAGCGCGAGCCGGGTAGGGCGCATCTCGATGGGTTCTTCAGCAAGCCGAGCGCGCCGTATACGGTGCCCTACGGGGTGATCGTTCCCAGGAAGGTCGAAAACCTGCTCACGCCGGTGCCGGTCTCCGGCACTCATGTCGGTTTCAGCACCCTGCGCATGGAGCCGTGCTGGATGGCCCTCGGAGAGGCCGCCGGTACCGCTGCCGCCATCAGCGTCAGGGATTCCGTATCGCCGAGGAAGGTCGATATCCGTAAGCTCCAGGAGAACCTGCTCGACCATGGCGCCGTTCTCGTCTTCTTCCGCGACGCATCGCCTGGTGATAAGCATTACGTTTCCCTGCAGATGCTCGCGGTTCGAGGACTCTTCTCCGAGGACTGGACTGCGAAATTGAACGAGAAGATCGACGAGCAGACTGCCGCCGGATGGGTCGCCATGTCCGGAGTCGGCGCTCCGGCAGCATACAAGCCGGATGTCACCACTCGCGGTGAACTGCTCGATATGCTGTACGACAGACTGCGTTAGTGTCAGCCGCGTCAGACCGATCCGACACGCTGGAAACGAGGACGATCATGCCCAGAGAGAAGATAGTCACAACCGAAGACCAGGAAAAGACCCAGCCCGGTTCTGTCCGCCCCGCAGCGCTCGACGACGAAGATCGCCAGTCATGGAACCTCCGCCCCCGGACGCTCGACGAGTACATCGGTCAGACCGGCGTAGTCGACAGCATGCAGATCGCCATCACCGCCGCCCGCAACCGGCGCGAGCCGCTCGATCACGTGTTGCTGCACGGCTCGCCGGGTCTCGGAAAGACCACGCTGGCTCACATCATTGCTTCCGAGATGGGCGCCAGCATCATGGCGACCTCCGGCCCCGCGATGGAGAAGCCCAAGGACGTCATGGGCATCCTCTCGAACCTTGAGGTCGGCGACGTCCTCTTCATAGACGAGATCCACCGGCTCTCACGGGTCGTCGAGGAGTTCCTGTACTCGGCAATGGAGGACTTCCAGGTTGATTTCGTGCTCGACCGGGGCGCATACGCCAAGACCGTCAAGATTCCGCTCAAGCGGTTCACCCTCGTGGGAGCGACCACCCGCGCCGGGATGCTATCCGCCCCCATGCGCGACCGGTTCGGCATCTTCGCTCACATGGACTACTACTCGACCGAGGAACTGACCAAGGTCGTGGAGCGGTCGTCCGGAATCCTGAATGTGAAGGTCGATCCGAACGGCGCGGTCGAGATCGCGCGAAGGTCGCGCGGCACCCCCAGGATCGCCAACCGCCTGCTCCGGCGCGTGAGGGACTACGCCGAGGTCGAGGCCGACGGAGTCATCACGCGCGAGATCGCGGATATCGCCCTGAAGCGCGAGATGGTAGACGAGATGGGCCTCGACAAGCTCGACCGTGCGTTCCTGAGGACGATCATCGAGTTCTACGGCGGCGGTCCGGTCGGCATCGAGGCGCTCTCCGCGACCCTGAACGAGGAGACCGACACACTGGTGGACATGGTCGAGCCGTACCTGCTCAAGATAGGCTTCCTCAACCGCACGCCCAGCGGCCGAAAAGCCACCCGAGCCGCCTGCGAGCATATCGGGGTCGCCTGCCCCCATCCCGCCGACGGTCAGGGGAAGTTGCTCTAGGAGGATGCCGTCTCCGCTAGCGATGTTTCTCCCTGAAGTTCGCTTTCATCAGCGCTACGAGTTGGTTAGCGGTGACCACCCGTGTGTTCTCCGGTAGAAGCTCGATCGTTCGGCGGACGGCCTCCATCGGGCCTCCGATGTCCTGGTATCCCCATGCCAAGACCGTGACGAGTGTGTAGCTTCCCTCGTCGGTTCGCGGTGACGCCGGCAGCTTCGAGACCTCCTCGGCGATCTTCTCAGGGCCCTGACGGTCAGGGCGAAGGTCGAACTTGAACGAGATGCACGGCTTCCCCTTGTGCCACATGATTGCCCCATGCCGGCCGTCGTATGGGCTGTAGTCCTTGTAGAGAATGCCTTCGATCTCGGGCCGCTCGAGCAGTGGGATGATCTCCTCCATGCTCCCGACATTGTTATTGATGACCCCAACGACGTTCAAGTCGGCAAGGCGGAGGTAGTGCGACGACTGCTCTGCGAGGGAGACCCTGTCGGGCTGCCAGTGAGCATACGTGTAGCCGGGCAGACCCGCACCGGTGACGAAGCCGTCGTTCGGGGTGGCGGTCGAATAGACATACTCGAGCGCACGCGGGATCACCTCGGCGGCGGCGACCGGGACCTCCCACGTCATCGGGAACGTACCTCGGAGGGGACTCGGCCACCATCTGGTGCTGGCGAAGAACCCTCCGCAGAACCACTGCAGGTTGTCGCCGTCGCTCATCACAAAGGCGATGTACCGCACGCCGTCCTCGGTCTTGATACGCAGGTCCGCAGGGCGACGGAGCTTCCCGGCGGGGAGTTTCGACACCACGGAGAGGTTCAGCGCCCAGTCGGCGGGAACGGCGGTCGCATTGGCTTGACTAATGCCCGTCACCCACTCGCGCTCCCTGCCCCAGCCGTAGACCAGCGCGTTCGGGCCGAATGCAGTCGCCGCCTCCTTGACGAACTCGGGATCCGTCCCGCAGGTGAACGCGCGCCGGGCGACTGCGAAGTCGCGCAGGTGGCTGGCAATAGTCCTCTCCTGGCTGACGGCGATGCCGTGCGAGAAGAGGTCCTTGTACCTGGCGAGGGCGCTCCGGTCGTCCATGCCGCGGACATCCTCTATGACGGCAAGCCCTTCGCTCTTCGCCTTTTCCAGGAGCGATTCATCAATGGCTACGCACTGCTTCGGCCCGCAGAGTGATGTGGCTACGTTCAGGCTGTCGGTCCCGATCGTGCAGACGATCATTCCGCGGACCTGCGGCCTGAACCGACGGTACAGGGTCCAGACGGACTCGACCTCGTGCTCGCGGACTCCCTCAGTGACCATCTGATCGAGAAGCACCCGGTATGCGCCGTCCGACTTCAGCCAGATCCGCGCGTCCTTGTTATCGGCGGTGAGGCCCTGGAGAGTCTGGGCGAGAAGCTGCTCCGGTTTCGTCATCTTCCCATGCTCGATGACCCAAATCTCCTTTGACCCGGCCCTCGGGAGCGGAATCCCCTCGCCTGTCAGAACGGCGGCGCTCAGGAGAACGATGATGAGAACGATGGTACCGACGCGTACTGCCCTGCCCCACTGTTTGTTTCCCAACGGTTGATATCGTAGCACATCAGAGGGGTTGGCGGGTGCCACCGTGGATAAGCGAGACGCGAAGAGACGAGAGGGCCACGAGAGGTTGGCCGGAGAAACGGATGCCAGATTCTGGCGCGATGGACGCGCGGACGCAAAGAATATCATCGCACGCCAGACCGCACAGAAGGCAGGTCGCAGGTTGTGGATATGCGTCATACTACGCGCTCTCGCTGTTTGCTGCTCAGACGTGTGGACGTGACCATAGGCGCAGTGCAATTTCAGCAAGGTGCTGTGCACGTTCGGCGATGACGTCAGCCGTCCATGTCTCTTGCTCAGTGATCCACGAGTTCAGCCTGAGTGGGCTAGTGCTCAACCTCTCTTTCTTGTCATTGAAGGGTAAATTCCCCAGTTCGCCATTGTAGCCAGTAAGAGTCAAATTGCCCAGTGTATGTAGCGCCCTCCTGTGCACATCCTGATAGCGCTGGCCGAGCATGGCGGTCCAATGCGGTGTCAGCGTCTGCGGCATAACATGCTCAATCGTGGTATGCTCAAGGTTTATAGGTTCAAGTCTGTCTAGTTCGTGCTCGATTCGCTTAAGAACGAACCCCACAAGCTTCGTATTCCGCCCATACTGAGGGGACTCCGTCAGTTCGCGTCTGAACTCCTCATCATCGGGCCAACGACGTGGCCAATCGCCGTTCAGCAGAGATGCGATCAGCCATTCAGCCGTGTCAACTGAACTGAAATCGCGTGCCAACCCCTCGAAGGTGCGGTTCAGAGTGTTCGTGGGTACGTCACAGACCGCTCGCCGAACCATGAATGACTCAATAGTGCCGACCACCCTCCGAAGATCCTCAGAGGAGAGCATCCCATTATCATGAGATTCAAATGCCCGCAGCATAAGCGGATATGCAGCGCCTCGACTCAGTTCCCTGACTGCTTCCAGTGACACCCTTAGTTCCCCATCGGGCTCATCATCCCCATTCAGGAATCGCCGGTAGTACCCAGCATGATTTAGCATTGATTGCAGTTCAGGCTCAATATCGGCTTCATCGCCGAGTTCCTCGAAGCGCCGCTTAATGGCAGTATAAATCCCGCTACGACCGATCTTCCTGCCGTCTTTCATGGCATAGTGGCGCAGAAACTCTTCGATGTCTGAATTTAGCAGGTGTTCAATAGGTAGCCAATAATCATTGTATATTCGATCGTGTTCACCTCCTTCTCCCAGCCCGTGCCTATAACGCATTAGGACGTAGTTGCGAATAAGATCTGTTTGCGTGAGCGGTTGTCCTTTATAGTTGAGGCTTTCAAAAATAAGGTAGGGATCATCCGAATCGTTAAGGCTGATCATCACGACCTGCAAGGAACACTGCAGTATGTCGAACACCTTCTCAGGATCAACTCGATCACCATTGTTGTCACGACTAGCAAGGCAGTCGCGGAAGAACTGGTAGGCAGTTCGGACATTGTGCGCCTCGGCAACGGTGAGTTCATCCAATGCCAGACGGCAGAAGACATCTCTGTCGCCCTGAGTCGGCAGAAGTTTCAGTCGATCTGTTCCGTCGTAGTGCTCGTTCACAATGAGTGCTCGAACCCTCTCACGGATCTGGTTATCAACGACGCTGTCTCGGATCGCACAGAGGAGGACTGCAAGCGTGGTCAAGCGCTGTTGCCCGTCCACAATCAGATGCTTGTTCACACCGACAGGCACAGCGCGTACCGGTAGGGAGACGATCGCGCCCATGAAGTGTGTAGCGTTCGCGCCCCGATCACACAGATCCAGTATGTCCTGCCAGAGCGCGTTCCAGTGCTTCCGCTGCCAACTGTAAGTCCGCTGAAAAAGCGGGACGACGTTCTGCTTAGCGCCATCGAAGTATTGTGTGACAGAAACGGGGGTCGCCTGCATTGTTAGCCTCCGCGATCATATTGGTGTTACTTCCACTCAACAATACTAGCATCTACTGCGAGTTTTGGCAACGCCTATCATAGCCTGGTATCCGTCGACGTGGACAACTGGCCTAGCCCTAAGCCGCCATTGGTTCTCAGCATGGGGGTAAGGTCACTCATCCGGCTGATCTCAGCCTGGGTGTTGCCGCCCCCGGCAATGATAAGAACTCCTTTGAAGCACTCCGCGCCTCGTTCGCTCTACCCCAGAAGTGCAAGGAGGATCGTCACGGGAAGTCTGCGCATCACTTCGCGGCCCAGACCTTCGGGGTCGTGTTCTGGATATGGGGAAGAGGAAGAACCACGTCCTTGTACTCCGCTCCGCCGAAGAGCGTCGGTAAGCCTTTTTCCGGTCGGGTGAGCGTGTAGGTGTAGACGCTGGCCTTGCCCTTCACATCGGTGGAGCTACACTCTGCCTGGCGGAAGTTCCTGGTGTCGGAGGAGGTAGTCCATACGCGGACCTCTTGCTCCGGGAGAATGAGCTGTCCGGCGCGCTGAAGTAGGTGAACCGCGGCATGGTTTCCGGCTTGAACTCGACGGCATAGCACTTAGCCCCGATGATGACGAGTATTGCGAGGATCATGAACGAGCGCTTCTTCAACATGAACCATTCTCCTGTGGATGACTGCGCTCATCGTAGTCGCCACAGGTGGAGACGTCAAGCGCGGGGCTTCGTTGTGCAGGGCCGTGGAAGGATGCCGTAGAATATGCAGATATGCCGAACAGACCGAACATCGTTATCATCATGACCGATCAGCAGCGGGCCGACCAGTCGCGGCGGGAGGGCTTCCCGCTCGACACCACGCCCGGCATGGATGCGCTCGCCGCGCAGGGCACGTGGTTCGACCGCGCGTACACCTCCATGCCGGTCTGCGCCCCGGCAAGGGTGAGCATGCTGACCGGACGATATCCCAGCGCCCACCGGACGAGGACGAACCACAACATCCGGGATGCATACTACTCCGAGGACCTCTTCGACCTCGTCCGCGCAAACGGGTACAGGGCGGCGCTGGTCGGCAAGAACCACTCTCACCTCACGCCGGAGAAGGCCGACTTCTGGTACGAGTGCGGCCACCTCGGCGTCGATGGAGACAAGGACCGGACCTCGGATGAGAAGGCGTTCGACGACTGGCTGAAGACGACGCACTTCCACATGTCGAAGGAGCCCACGCCGTTCCCGGCGGAGTGCCAGATCCCCTACCGGCTTGTCTCGTCCGCGGAGAAGTGGATCGAGTCGCAGGACGAGAACCCGTTCCTCCTGTGGCTGAGCTTCCCTCAGCCGCACAACCCGTATCAGGTCCCGGAGCCGTACTACTCGATGTTCGCGCCGGAGTCGCTCCCGAAGCCGGCCGCCGGTGAGGAAGCGCTCGACATCAAGGGATTCCCGTACCAGTGGTGCCGGCAGTCGTTCGTCAAGGCGTTCCCGGACTTCGTCGAGCAGATCCCGCGGATGCGCGCCAACTACCTCGGCATGCTGCGGATGATTGACGACCAGGTAAAGCGGTTTGTGCAGTTCCTCGACGAGAAGCGCCTGCGGGAGAACACGATCGTCATCATCCTCTCCGACCACGGCGATTTCGTCGGCGAGTACGGCCTGATGCGCAAGGGCCCGGAGCTTCCCGAGCCGCTCGTAAGGATTCCGATGCAGATCATGGGGCCGGGTATCCGAAAGGCAGTCAAGCCTCATGACGCCCACGTCTCGATCTGTGACATCATGCCGACGCTCTGCGAGGCGGTCGGGCTCCCGACGCCGGATGGAGTCCAGGGCCGGAGCCTCTGGCCGATACTGACCGGCGCTGACTACCCCGCCTCGGAGTTCGCCGGCGCGTACGTCGAGCACGGCTTCGGGGGCTTGTACTACACCGAGCACGAGGAGATTGATCCGGCGAAGGATGGGCTGACCATCAGCAAGGATGGTAAGTGGGGCGGGTATGACTGCCTCAATAGCTGGACTCAGAGCGGGCAGATGCGGATGGTTCGCAAGGGAGACTGGAAGCTGGTGTACGATATGCAGGGCGCGGGTCAGCTCTACGACCTCGAGCGGTATCCCGGTGAGGTGACGAACCTCTACGGGAGGCCCGAATACGCCGATAGACAGATGGAACTCCTGGAGGGTCTGCTCGAGTGGCTGCTCAGGGTCGAGGACCCGCTGCCCCTCCCGAGGACTCGCTACGCCATGAAGCGCCCACCCTGCGGATTCTGGACGGAAAGGTAGAACCCGGCATCCCCGGCATCGTCACGCCGAGCAAGGCCCGGACCGACGGCGCGCCAGCCACTTCGACGCTTCCATTAGCAGGATCACAGGTGCCGTAACAGCCAGTATCACCGTCCAATGCTCGAAGTTGAGCGCCGTGGTTCCAAACACCGACTGTGCGGGTCCCCAGTAGAGCACCGTGATTTGGGCCGCGAGCGCCCCCAGCACCGACACGATCAGGTACCTGTTGCTGAAGAGCGGTATCCTGAACACGGAGGTGTCCATGCTGCGGCAGTTGAAGACGTGCCACATCTGGAACATTACCATGGTCGTCATCGCGACTGTCCGGGCCTCCTTCAGATTGTCGCCGCCTCCCGCCCACTTGAACAGCGCGAGAGTGCCGATCGCGAACAGGAACATGATCCCGATCGTGTGCTGTATCACCGTCCGGTCGAAGATGCCTTCTCGCAGGCCGCGAGGCTTCCTGCATGCCAGTCGTTCCTCGCCGGGCTCGAACGCCAGTGCCACGTCCTGAAGACCGTTGGTCGCCAGGTTGATCCAGAGTATCTGGACTGCGGTATACGGCAGGGGCCACGCCATCGCCAGTGCGGTCAGTATCGCCAGTACCTCGCCGACGCCGCTGCTCACCAGGAAAAAGCTGACCTTCTTGATGTTCTCGAATACGTATCGCCCTTCTTTTACCGCTTCGTAGATCGCGGCGAAGCTGTCGTTCAGCAGCACCATGTCGGATGCCTGTTTGGCGACCTCTGTGCCGGATTTCCCCATCGCCACACCGAGATGGGCGGTCTTCAGCGCGGGAGCGTCGTTCACGCCGTCGCCCGTGACCGCGATGACCTTCCCCTGCTCTCTAACGAGTCTGACCAACCGGTGCTTGTCCTGCGGCGTCACGCGGGCAAATACCCGGACTTCTTCCAGCCGCTCTATGAGCGTCTCGTCGGACATACTATCGAGCTCGCGGCCTGTGATGACTCTCGGGTCCGCCTCAATCGGCGGGAGGTCTCCCTCGTGCTTGATGATGCCGAGGTCAATGGCGATCGCGCGCGCCGTCACCGCGTGGTCCCCGGTGATCATGATCACGCGGATCCCGGATTCGCGACAGCCTTCGACAGCGGATGCCGCGTCCGGTCTCGCAGGGTCAATCAGCCCGACGAGCCCCATCAACGTCAGCCCCTGCACCGATTCCGCATCGAACCCGTCCCCCCGCGAGTCCCAGTCCCTGCGGGCGAGCGCAAGCACTCGCTGGCCCCTGGCAGCCATCTCATCCGCGGTCCTGAGCCAGTGTTCCTTGTCCAGTGGCGCTTCGCCGTCGGCGGTCCAGTGGTTTGCGGAGCGCGAGATGATGGCCTCGGGGCTGCCTTTGGCGAGCATTTCGAGTCCGCCGTCGCTTGTTTGGTGGACCGAGGCCATGAACTTCCGCTCGGAATTGAAAGGCACTTCGTCCACAGGAGAGCGGTTGACGGCCTGCTCGTACATCCCGGGGCTCAGCGCGACCGCCATCTCCAGGATGGCGAGTTCGGTCGGGCTGCCTTCGCGCTCTACGACCTCGCCGTTGCTGATCGTAAGGTGAGATGCATTGCACAGGGCCCCAATCCGCGCCATTCTCTCCCGCGCCTGGCTCGCGGATGCAGAATCAGCCACCGTAGAACCGTCACCGCCCTCCAGAGGGGCCTGATCCAGAGCGACTCCCTCGGCTCGCTCGAGCTTCCACGGGCCGAAGTACAGGCTGTTCGCCGTCATCCGGTTCTGCGTAAGCGTGCCTGTCTTGTCCGATCCGATGACCTCCGTCGAGCCTAGTGTCTCGACCGCCGCGAGCTTGCGGATGATGACGCTGTGCTTCGCCATCCGTCTTACGCCGATCGCGAGCGTGATAGTCACCACTACTGGGAGTCCTTCCGGGATCGCCGAAACCGCCAGAGCGATCGCCACCAGGAACAAATCCAGAAGCTTCATGCCCCGCGCAAGCCCCAGCGCCATGACGACAGCGCAGAGGCCGAGAGTGATGAGCGCAATGTAGTGGCTCAGCTTCTTGATGTTCTCCTGAAGCGGAGTGCTGATCCGATGCTCGCCCTTGACCTGTTCGGCTATCTTGCCGAGTTCCATGTCGCTGCCGGTCGCGACCACGACCGCTTCGCCGCTTCCCTCGAGAACTAGGGTGCCGGCGAAGCCGATGTTCACCCAGTCGGCCATGGTGGCATCGGTATCGGCAAGACCGGCTGCCGACTTCTCGACGGGTAGCGATTCGCCGGTCAGCATGGACTCGTCGGTCCGCAGTTCACGTGCGCTCACCAGGCGGCAGTCTGCATCCACCTTGTCGCCGGATTGCAGCAGGACGATGTCTCCGGGAACTAGCTCCCTGCTGTCAATCCTCTGAACCTTCCCGTCGCGCCGGACGCGGCTGGTGGAACTCGTCAACTGCTGGAGAGCCTGAATCGCCACGTTCGCCTTGTACTCCTGGATGAAACCTATCACGCCGTTGAGGATGACGACGGCGAGAATCACCGCCGTGTCCTTGTAGTCCCGCAGCGCCAGGGTGACCAGCGCGGCGATCAGCAGCACATAGATCAAGGGACTCTTCAACTGGTCGAGCACCAGTTCCCAGACCGAGATCTTCTCGTCCTCGGGAATGACGTTGCCGCCCATGCGTTCCAGCCGCTCGCGTGCTTCCTCCGATGAGAGTCCTGAAGCCGTGACGCCGGCGTGTTTGAAGATTTGTTCCGCATTGCCGCCAAGGGTGATGAGCCTGTCCATGCCCATTGAAGCCATTGGTGCCTCCTGTTAGACGTCGCGCCGCGTGCCGGTCAGAAGGAGTGATTTGAGATGGAAATGTTCGATGGAACGCGCATGAGAGAGTGCGCGCCTGCGTGCCTGGGCCTGATGATAGCAGAGGCTCCTTCGTGTGTCAAGATTCATCCGGAGCGTGCAGAGTCCAGGACCCTGCCGTGATGGTTTACCAGTGTGTAAGCAGGTGGTATACTGGTGAATGGAAACGCCGTGTCAAGGAGATCATGCCGATGCCGATAGACAAAGCTCTGGTCCCCGTGGATGGGTCGGAAGTCTCGATGGAGGCGGTCCGGCTGGCCGCTGAGTTGGCCCCGAAGCAGGGCTGGGATGTGGTGCTTCTGCATGCCATCGAGCAGCCGCCGATGCCTGGCTATGCCTTCCCGAAGGACGTGAGGGAGGAGGCCCTGCGGGTGCTTGCCGAGGAAGCCGGGGCCGTCCTCGCCGATGCCGAGAAGCCTCTCGCCGAAGCCGGAGTGAAGACGGAGACCAAACTCGTGCACGGCTCCCCCTCCGATGCCGTCGTGCAGCAGATTGACGAATCGTGCTGCGGGATTGTGATCATGGGCAGCATCGGGATCGGTCGGGGGAAACTAGGCGCCCTCCTGCTCGGCAGTGTCGCAGAGCAGGTTGTCCATAGAGTGCGCATCCCGGTCCTTCTGGTCAGGGAGAAGCAGGTAGAGAGGTGATGTGATCAGATGGAACTGATGGATGCAATCCGCGCCCGGAGGTCGTTCCGTGCGTACAAGACCGATCCGGTCTCCCGCGAGACGATCGAGCGGTTGCTCGAGGCGGCGGTCCTGGCTCCCAGCGGCATGAACCAGCAGCCGTGGGCGTTCGGCGTCGTCACGGATCGGACGCTGCTCAAGAGCTACTCGGACAGCGTCAAGAAACTGCTTCTTGGCAAGATGAAGGAGTGGCCTTGGCTCGAAAGGTATCGGGATCTGTTTGCCAACCCGGACTACAGCGTGTTCTACAATGCGCCCGCGCTGGTAGTGGTCTACGGCTTGACGGAGAGCCCCATCGCGCGGACGGACTGCACGCTCGCGGCGGAGAATCTCATGCTCGCCGCCGCGGACGCGGGGCTTGGCACGTGCTGGATCGGGTTCGCGACTGAGCTGCTCGACTCTCAGGAGGTCAAGGTTTCGCTGGGCGTTCCAGCCGAATACTCTGCGATTGCACCGATCATAGTCGGTATTCCCGACGGTCCGCCTCCTGACCGCGAGCGCGAAGCCGCGCGTGTGTTGTTCTGGAAGTAGTCGCCGTACAGGGCGGCCGGGTTTGGTCTCCGCCGGCGACAATCGGCGGTGGTTGCGAAATAGGCAGGGGCGGAGTGTGCACTCCGCCCCTGCCTTTGGTGTCCGTCGATCGCATGCCGCTTATGCGGCGGATCGCTTCCTATCTGCAGCCGTCGTCCGTGCCGGGCCAGCCGTCATCGTCGCAGGGCGCGAGCACGTTCTTGCCCTCGTAGACTTTCTGCTCGGGTGATTGTTCGTCCGGCGCCGACTGGTAGAGCAGTGCGCCGCTTATGCTCCACAACTGGAGTCGGAACGAGTTGTCCCCAGGATAGTCATCCGCGCTGAACTTGTATCGAACGGGTCCCTGCCATGCGCCCATTTCGGCCCAACCCATGCCCATGACCTCGATTGAAGAGAACTCCTCAGGGCTCGTCACCTCGTCGCACTTGGCGTCGAACCACTGGGTCCCCTTGAACGTAATCCTGCCGCAGGGATTGTCGTTGTCCAGGTAGCCGACGCCGAAGTTCCACGGTTCGTTGCTCTTGTAGATGAACGCGTAGGTCGCCTCGCGCTGAGCCAGGGTCTGCCTCACATTCGGGGGAACTCCATAGGAGCGCAGATGCAGCGCTCCGCCGCCCTGCGCGCCGCAGAAGTCCTTCGGATTGAAGACTGCGATCGCGACCATCGGTGACTCGATGACGCCGTTGACCGCGGTCTCGCTGTTAACCGAGAATCCCGGCTTCGCGATCCGCGCCCTCACGCCGTAGATCCCCTGCGGCCAGACCGTGTTGATGCTCGCCATCCCTCGTGCATTCGTCCGAGTGAATCTTGCACCCAGGATGATGCCGAACTGACTCTCACCCGTGAACTCCAGCGCGATACCGGGTATGGGTGGACTCACCTGCGCGCATAGAGTCGTGCTGCCGGGCTTCGGGTTCCAGTGATTGCCCAGGACGCTGATCGTGATCGGGGGCGGAACGGCCCATGATGCTCCCGCCAACAGCGAGAGTGCGACCACGAGCGCGGGCACTGCAAAGAGCTTGTGTTTCATTCTCCTCTCACTCCCTCGGGTAGTGTCGTCTGCCCATCAAGGGACAAACCACAAGGTTTATTTCCGCTCTTCGACAATTCTAAACAACAAATATACTAGCTTAGTGTATATGTGAACATACTTGCGCCCACATAGCCTGCGCTGACTATGCTGGCGCCATTAGACTAGGCAACAAAACGCGGTCGCGGTTTTCCCAGAGCAGGACTGATGACACTCCCATCGAAGTCTGTGGTGTGCCTGCCTGCAACCATCTTGAGCCGGTGTGCGTATGAGTATCCAGATGAATCGCAACCGTCGAACCACTGAAGGCGTCTTGCTGCTGTTTGCCGCCGCCGTGCTTCTGCTTGGATTCGCCCTCGCTTTCATAGGGCGGATGCCGGAACTGAACGCCGCAGGCACGGTGAACATCAACTCGGCGCCGGCCGAGAAGCTGGTGGCGGCCCCCGCTATAGACCGCGAGACTGCCGACCGCATTGTGGCCTATCGCGACCGGCACGGGCGCTTTCCGAATACGGCGTCGCTCGGGCGGCTCGATGTCTCGTTTGCCGATTCGGCCGTCCGGGTTCGGGATCCCGGTCAGGTGACGAGGACCTACTGGATTCACGCCGCGCTCTTGATCGCCGCCTTCTTCTTCCTGCACTTCCTCCTTCGAAAGCGCGCGCCCGCCGCCGATCCCTTTATGCTTCCGTCTGTCATGGTCATCTGCGGGCTCTCCGCGATCGTGCTCTTCTCGATCAAGGATCCCCTCCGCGATACCGACGTATTTGCCCGGCAGGTGAGGGGCGTTCTCCTCGGAGCGCTTGCCTTTATCCTGCCTCTCACCGTGAAGTACCGCGTCTGGCGCCCGTGGCGTTACACATACATCTTCGCACTCGCGGCGATTGCCCTGACCGTGCTGATGCTGCTCTTCGGTTACGGCCCGGCGGGTGCCAGGATCGGTTTCCTCGGCTTCCAGCCGATGGAGATCATCAAGATCGCGTTGGTATTCTTCGTGGCGAGCTATCTGTCCGACCGCTGGCATGTTCTGCTTGACAGAACCGGCCCGCGCCGCCGTCTTGACGTGCCGCTCTTTCGCGACATCGGCCCCCTGCTCGTGATGTATCTGGTCTCACTGCTTACCTTCGTGCTCGTCCGTGACCTCGGCCCGATGCTGATTCTGTTCGGCATCTTCGTCTCGATGCTGTACGTGGCAACGGGCAAGCCGTCCTTCGTGGCGGTCGGACTCCTCATTGTAGGGGCTACCGGTTGGGTCGCGCATCTCCTCAAGCTCGGCGTCTTCGATATCCGGGTGGACATGTGGCTTAACCCATGGGCGAACGCCCATCAGAACGGCATGCACCTCGGTCAGGGGCTCTGGGGTCTGGCGACGGGCGGCATCTGGGGAAGTGGCCTCGGACTCGGGAGCGCCCGCTTCATACCGCGCGGAGGCTCCGACCTGATCTTCGCCTCCCTTGGCGAGGAAATCGGGCTCGTCGGGCTGACGGTCGTGCTCGCGCTCTACTCGCTGATCATCGTCCGCGGCCTGAGGGCGGCCCTCCGCGCGCGGACGGATTTCGAACGGTTCCTGGGCGCGGGCCTGATATCCTTGTTCAGCATACAGACCGTTGTGATCGTCTTCGGAGTCCTCGGCCTGACTCCGCTCACCGGTGTAACGCTGCCCTTCGCCAGCTACGGCAAGTCGTCGCTCGTTGCATCCTTCCTGATTCTTGGGATGCTTCTCTCGGCGTCGTCGGAGGCCGGGCGGGTGGCGGATGTCAGGGTCGAGACGGCCCGCGCCTTCAAGGGCCTTGCGCTCGGATTCCTTGTCCTGCTGATCGGGGTCGCGGGCATCGGGCGGTTGGTGTGGGTGCAGGGCATCGCCGCCGATCGGACAGCCGGTAGACGCATCGTCACCCCGGATGCCGACGGCATCCGACGCGCGCACGTCAATCCGCGCCTTCGCTCTATCGAGGCGGCGATCCCCAGGGGAACGATCTACGACAGAAACGGCAAGCCGCTGGCCGTCACTCGCGACCGGAAGCGTCGCTATCCGTCCGGCAGCGGCGCGGTGCACCTTGTCGGCTATCTTGATCCGATGTGCGGCGGCCCGGTGGGCATGGAGAAATGGCGAAACGCCGACCTGAGAGGTTTCGACGATTACTCCGCGCTTCTGCCGGTCTACCGCCTGCGGCGAACGCCTTTTCAGCCGCATCTGAGGGGCAAGGACGTTCGGCTGACCATTGACGCGGAGTTGCAGGAGGCTGTCGAGAAGGCGCTCAGGAAGTACGCGCACGCGGTCCGAGACCGCCGGACCGGTCGGCCGAAGACGAAGGGCGCGGCTGTGGTTCTCGATGTCTATACGGGCGAGGTGCTGGCAGCCGTATCCATTCCCGGATTCGACCCGAACGGCCTGACACCGAGACGCTGGAAGTCGTATAATGAAGATGGAGGTGGCGAGCACGTCCTGATCAACCGCGCGCTGAACGGCCTTTATCCTCCCGGCTCGACTTTCAAGCTGGTGACTGCGGCGGCAGCCCTCGAAAATGGGGTTGAGCCGACGTATAACTGCCGTCATCGAGAGCAGAACGTCCGGTGGCAGTCAGGTGGGCAGTCGTACTCGAGGCGGTGGATCACCGATCTCGAGGAGATGCGTCCACACGGTCCTACTGACCTGTCAAAGGCGGTCAGGGTCTCCTGCAATGTATATTTCGCGCATCTGGGGATCGGGCTGGGCGAGAACCGTCTTCACGAGATGGCGGCCGAGAAGTTCAGGCTTTCGAGCATTCCCTCGCCGAAGCGGCTCGGTCAGGATCTGCCCGACAGCGCGTACGGGCAGGGAGAGATCCTTGTGACGCCGATAGAGATGGCGCGTGTGGCTGCGGCGATTGCGAACGACGGCGTCATGATGCGGCCGAGGTTCGTCAGTGACATTCGGCTTGACGGCGAGATCGTAGAGCAGTCCGAGCCGGTCGAGATGGGTCGCCCGATCACCCCGGAGACGGCCCGAGCGCTTCGCCGCATGATGGCGGACGTGACTTCCTCCGGGACGGGAAGGGGGATGTTCACCGGATTGAGTGTGTCGGTTGGGGGCAAGACCGGCAGCGCGGAGAACGATCATGCCGACAGGATGCCGCACTCTTGGTTCGTCGGCTTCGCGCCCGTTGATGATCCGCGCATCGCCTTTGCGGTCGTCGTGGAGAACGGCGGCTGGGGCAGGGATGCAGCCGGCCCGGTGTGTAGAGAGATCGTCAAGGCGGCCCTCTGATCTCTGCCTCTGACCGGCCCGACGTGTCCGGCATGCCTGACCCCGAGGAGTAGTGCAATGGATATCTTCGAGAAACTGAATAAGACCTTCGCCGGGTGGTACGAGAATCTCTTCGGCGATGCCGCGAGCGACCTGCGGCCTAAGGACATCCTCCGCCGGATCATCGGCGCGATGGAGGACAATCGCAAGGAGGGCCTCGATAACAAGGTCTACGTGCCGAACAAGTACGTGCTCGAGATCGCCTTCGATTCCGACGAGGAGCGGGAGTATCTGCTCGCTTTCCTCGACAAGGAAGAACTTGAGACGGCCCTCCGCAAGTATATGTCGCAGAACAAGTACTACCTCCGCGGCCAGCTCGATTTCACCGTCGAGGAGATCGTGCGGGAAGAAGGTGCGGACAAGCTTCGCGTCAAGTGCCGGTGGGACACCAGTCGGCCGGTCGTCGAGGCCGAACCCGTGCCGATCCGGTGGGAGGAGCAGCCGCGTCATGTCGTGCCGCTGGCAGACGATGAGGAGTTCACTGTCGCCGCGACCGATATGTACGAGCCGGGTACCGTGGCGCCGCCGGTCCTCGAGATCAACCATGTGGACGGCTCGTCCGAGCAGGTCGCCCTAGCAAGGCCGAACTTCACTATCGGTCGCTCGAAACGAGCGGGAAACGATCTGGTCATCGAGAAGGATGGCATGGTGTCGAAGCGTCACGCGCGGATAACCCTGGGCGCGGAAGGCTTCACGATCGAGGACACGGACAGCACCAACGGCGTATGGGTGAACGGCGAACAGGTCGCGGGCGGACTGCTCCGCGACGGAGATCTCATCAAGCTGGGGGCGACGGAGTTGGTCTTCCGCGAGTCGGCTCGGTCGGCTATCAAGCGTCGTGTCTCTTCTGCGGTGGCAAACACTCGACCGCGGCTGATGACACCAGCGGGAGACGAGTATCTGCTCGCGTCCGAGATGGTCATCGGCTGCGGACTGACGAGCGACATCAGGCTGAGTGACCCCTCGTTATCCGCCGCTCACGCAAAGGTCTTCTCCGGCGATGGGAAGGAATACTATATCGAGGATCTGGGCAGCCGGACTGGCACCCTGGTGAACGAAGTCGAGGTCATGGGCGGCTCGGCGGTCAGGCTGAACCCCGGCGACCAGGTCAAACTCGGCGAGGCGGTGCTGCGCTTTGAACGCGACTGACATACTCGGATGGCTGCTGGTGGGGCTGAAGTACGTGTTTCTGGCCGCCCTGGCGCTGTTTATGCTCTATCTGATCGGTCTCCTGAAGAGGAGCGCCGACTGAACGCATACTCATACTCGTTATCACTCTTGTCGCCGAAGTTCGGAGTGCGAGTGGGTGTGCGAAGGTGGACTATTGACCAGTATCTCGACAGCCTGGAAGACCGACAAGGGCCCCCGTCCTGCGAACGAGGATTCATGCGTCGTCATGACTCACGATGACTTGAACGGTGGGGCGGATGCCCTTCTCGTCGTCGCCGACGGCATGGGCGGTAGGGCATCCGGAGCGACCGCCAGCGGGATCGCGGTGGAGGCGGTGGCGCGCGCATTTGCGTCCGCCGCCAGGGTCGAAACAGCCGACGACTTGGGCGGCCTGCTTTCGAAGGGCATCCAGGCCGCAAACGCCGCCGTCATTCAGGCCGCGACGGCTCGTCCGGAACTGCAGGGTATGGGCGCCACCTGTGTGGCCGCCGCCATCAGAGACGACCGACTCGATGTCGCGCACGTCGGAGACAGCCGGGCCTACCTCTTGAGGAACGGCAGGCCGCTCCGCCTCACTGAGGATCATTCGATCGTCGCAGAGAAGGTCCGGTCCGGCGAGATGACCGAGGAGCAGGCGCGTGGGAGTCGCTTCCGGAACGTGATCACCAGGGCGGTCGGCCTCGAACAGAGCATTGCCCCGGAGGTCAACAGCATCGAACTGAAGGTTGGCGACGTCGTCATGCTCTGCTCGGACGGCCTGACCGGCCCCCTGCGCGAGTCCGAGATCGCCGATATAGTCGGTTCCTCGGTCGATCCCGAGGAAGCCTGTGACAGGCTCGTCAGAGCCGCACTCAGAAGCGGTGGATCTGATAATGTGACTGTCGCCGTCGCCGCATATCAGCCGGAAGATGCGCGTAGGCGCCGGGCGCCGGCCCGGGCATCGGGACGTCGGCCCGGGGTGCTGATTGTGACGGCGGTCCTCGGAATCGCTATCGGACTCCTGCTCGGCCTCCATGCCGAGAGCATCCCGCTCCTGAAGCTCATCTCTCCGAGGGAGAAGCCCGCCCCCGTAGTGGCGGCCGGTCCGGACCTGCGCTCTGTGGAGTATGGCATACCCTCTTCGTTGGCCTATACCCCCGTCCAGGGTAGCGTACTCGCCTTGCAGGGCGGTTATCTCTACGTCATGGACGTGAAGAGCCGTTTGCTGAAACTGGACACCACCGGCCGCGTCGTCGGTGGCTTCAGTGCGGATGTCGAGTTCGAGACAAGGGTGAAGCTGCTCTCCGCGCCGCGAGCGCTTGATCGCCAGGGCAACCTCTACGTCTCCGATCCGGCGAAAAAGCGCATCATGAAGTATTCGTCAGACGGTATGTTCCTGACTGCCATCGGAGAAGGCCAGCTCATCGGACCCGAAGCCTTGGTCGTGGGTGACGACGGCGGCATATATCTGATTGACGGCGGTCGGCTGAAGGTCATTCATCCCAAGCCGGTCTCATAGGCCCCACAATGGCTCTAGGCACTATCGGAAAATACGAGAAGCTCGACGTATTGGGGCACGGCGCCTCGGGGATCGTGTATCTTGCATGGGACACCATGCTCCGCAGGCAGGTTGCGCTCAAGGAGATCAACCTGATGGCGGGCGACGAGGGGCGATTCCTTGAGGAAGCGCGCGTCCTCGACCGCCTGCGCCATCCCAACATCGTGCGGGTCAACGGCGTTGACCGTATAGACGGGCATGTTGTCATTGACATGGAGTACGTCAAGGGGCCGAACCTGCAGGAGTTTATGCGCGGACGGGGTAGATTGCCTCTCGACCAGGCGCTGAACATCGGCATCCAGCTCTGCGACGCCCTCCACTTCGCCCACCGGAACCACATCGTCCACCGTGATGTGAAGCCGGGAAACATCCTCATCTCGAAAGAGGGTCAGGCCAAGATCGTGGATTTCGGCCTCGCGGAGATCCTGGGTAGCGGCTCGTATGCAGGCGGCGCGGGTACATACGCCTACATGGCGCCGGAGGACTTCGAGGAGGAGGAGCGCTCGGATCACCGGTCGGACATCTGGTCCGCAGGTGTGACGCTGTACGAGATGCTCACCGGCAGGCGGCCGTTTCAGGCGTCTAAGTCGAAGGATCCGTTCTCCTGGAAGCGGGCGGTGGACGAAGACACGCCCGCGCCGCTGGCCGACATTGCCCCGGCGCTTCCCGCCGGTATCGAGCAGGTTATCTTGAGGTCTTTGGCGAAAGACAAGCATGACCGTTACCAGTCGGCGGGTGAGATGGCGGACGATCTCAGGGCAGTCGCGGCTCGCGTCGGAGTTGCGGCGCCTGTCAGCACTCCGGCTGCCACTTCCGATTCGGATCCTCGTGTGCTCTCCGAGGGAACTCCGGACGAGAAAGGTCCGGATGTCTCGTTCTCGCCTGAGTATCTCGATTTCGGCAGGATGCGGCAAGGGGAGTGGCGCGACCGCAGTTTGACGCTCAGAATACCCGGGCGGGGGAAGACAAGGGGGCGCGTGGCCTCACAGCCCGGATGGCTGACGGTTTCGCCGCAGTCGTTCAGCCGACGGAAGCAGACGGTAACGGTTACTGCGCAGACCGACGGCGTCTACCGCCCGGCCATCTACGAGGAGGAACTGGTTCTCGAGGTCGAGGGCCGGCGGTTCAGCGTTCCGGCCGCGGTCGAGGTGCTCCCGCCCAGGCGTCAGTTCCATGAGGTTGGGTGGTGGTATCTGCCGCTACTCGCGGGCAGTGCGATGCCCGTGGTCGCCGAGGCGCTCGCTGGCAAGCCGGTCAGCGCTCCGGCCTTGGTGGCGACGGGTCTGCTGGCGGTCATGCTGTTCATCATCAGCATCGTGGCGGATTTGGGCGTCCCGGAGAAACTGCTCCCGGGCCTGATGGCGGCAGTCGGATTCGGCGCGATGTTTGGCGCCGTGAAGGGATGGCTTGACGCCGCCCTGAGCCCGGGCGGATCGGTGGACACGGAGCAGGCGATGCTGATGTCGTTGCTGGTGGTGCCGCTGTGCCTGCTGATCGGCCTGCAGTTCATGACGATATCGAAGTGGCGCTGCTGGGCGGTGATACTGGCGTTCGCGTCAGTCGCCGCGTCCTGGGCGGTTGCACGTTAGGTCAGGGGTCTCTAATCGCAGTTCGGGACCAATACTCAGATCAGGAGTGTAGAACACTTGAAGAGCAAGTATCTCGTTCGGGGAATCATCGGTCTTGCAATTCTCTACGCGATCGGCATGGGCATCGCCCGACAGGTTCAGGTCGGTCGTCTTGCACAGCAGTTGCGCGTGGGTTCGCCGGAGCAGCGGATCGCGGCGGCGGGCAAGCTGATGAAACGCGACAGGCTGTATGACAAGGTGCAGCAGATGAAGCCTGAGGAGCGGATTGCGGCTGCCGGAGCAGTGAAGGCGATAGGCGGCGAGATGGCCGTCAAACAGCTTCTCGTCCTGTTGAAGGATGCCGATGCCAAGGTGAAGGAGAGCGTCACCGCGCACCTCATCGAGATCGGGGGCCCGCACATTGATCTTCTCGTTCCGGCCCTTAAGGATTCTGATACAAACGTCAACACCGGCGCGGCGAATGCGCTTGTTGGCATCGGCCCGAGTGTGATCCCGGACGTGCAGGCTGCCGCGAAGGACAGCACTCTCCGTGGACAAGCCATAGGGGTGCTCGTTAGGATCGGCGAGCCGAGCGTGCCGGCCGTGGTCGAGCTCCTTTCCGAGAGCGACCAGGATCTCCGCATGGCTGCCGCCGACGCGCTCGGTAAAATCGGCAGCAAGAAGGCGACGCCCGCACTCCTCGAGGCCGCTCGCGATGTCGCGGCAGTGCGCAGGATCGCGATCAGTTCTCTCTGCACCATCACGGATCCGAGGTCAACAGATCTTCTAGTGGATGTTCTCGGTCGCACCGACGATGACGGCGAGGTGCGCGCTCGTGCGGCGCGCGCTCTCAGCGTCATAGGCGGCGGAAAGGCAATGTCCGCGCTCGTCGGTGCGCTCGGTGACCTCGACCTGAAGGTTCGCACGTCGGTCATCACGGGTCTCCAGAGGATCGGCGATCCCGCGGTCGGGCCGGTAATGACGGCGATAGGGGGCGGTTCAGCGGATGTGCGGCACGCCGGCGCCGCGGTAATGGAGAAGATCGAGTCGGCGTCGGCCGCCTCGGCGCTCCTCCGGCTAGCTGCCTCTCCCGATCCGGTTGTCAGGCTCTCAGGGGCGCGAGGGCTCGGCCAACAGCGCTCGAACCCCCAGATCGGCGCGCTCATGGGCCTTCTGGCCGATTCCGACGGACGCGTGGCGGACTCTGCGGTCCAGTCGCTCGCGAATCTGCAGTCCGTTGCAGTTTCTCCGCTTGTCGCAGTGCTTCGGAGTTCCGGGCAGTCCGACACCGCGAAATACAGGGCGGCGAATGCGCTCGCGAAGATCGGGCCCACGGCGTCTTCCAGCCTCATGGCGTTGGCCGGTTCGCGGGGCGAGGGGTCCGTGTGGGCGGTCTATGCTCTCGGGCAGGCGCGAGACAGCTCGGCGCGCGATCTCATCCGGCAACTGGCATCCAGGGGAGATGTCGAGATGAAATGGACGGCCGAAAGGGCCCTTCAGAGGCTCTGAGTGGTCGGACGGGGCGATGGATCGCCAACTTCCGTGTCGGGTCAGACGCTCCTGCGGTGTGGATCGGTCTGCTATTTGGCTGCTCGGCCGGGTGAAACCTGTTCCAGAGCATCGCTGCTCTCAGGCGTGGACGCGGCTGCCTCGACATTCTCGGCGGCTACCTGCTCCAGCAGTTCCTTCCTGTGAACGGCGATGCTTCGCGGCGCGGTTATGCCCAGGCGAACCTGTTCTCCACGCACGTCAACGACCGTGATCTCCACATCGTCTCCGATCACGATGCGTTGACCTATCTTGCGCGATAGAATCAGCATTGCGCTTCCCCCAATCAGGCTGCCCTGGCCCATTCAGGCCGTGCTGCATCCGTGCCAGGCAGCTCGCGAATCGAATGCTTCGAGCTGTAGCGGCTGTCCTCCAGCACGATCTGCCTTGCCAGCAGAGTGCGGGGGTTCATCACTATCGGCCCCAGCATGTCAGTAGTGATCGCGCCATCCTTTCCGATGGTCACGGTTGTCAGAATTGCCGCCTCGCTTGGGCTGTTCAGGCCGAGCGAGGCGGTCTGTTCCTCAGGGAATACGAACCTGTAGTCCGGGAAGAACTGCCTCGTATTGATGACGATGAACGCCAGGTCTGGGTCGTCCACCGCTTGCAGCCAACTGAACGCTGCGGTCTGTCCGTCCTGCAGCAGAACGAATCGCTTCGCCTCCGCGAAGCCCGGCATGCCTTCGGGCATCTGCACGATTGACTCCTCGGCGACATCCATGGCCCCGAATCGGGTGGTGTCAATCCTCATTGCGCGCACACTCCTTGTGAAACGCGATGCCGACGAGCGCCCGCGCATATCCCTCCGCGCCTGGGGGTCGTCCCGTCATTCCTGGTACATTTGCGGCATCCCGCTATCTCGTATTATCGGCATTATTCTGCAAAACCGTATGCACAAATCCGATTCCACCCTGGCCTGCCCTCCACGCCTGACACACCGCCCGACACGTTGACAGTGCACCTGCCCGGTGTTATACTTCAGATGCGGTGCCGAACGGATCCATCCTTGGGCCTGCCTGCTCGAAACCCCGGATCGTTCGGCCGCGAGGCGCGACCTATGGAACTGGGCGAACGGAAACGCAAGATCCTCGGAGCCGTGGTTCACGACTACGTCGCCACGGCAGAACCGGTCGGCTCGGAGTCTCTCGCGCAGAAGTACAATCTGGGCGTCAGGCCCGCCACCATCCGCAACGAAATGGCTGCGATGTCCGAACTCGGATACCTTCGCCAGCCTCACACATCGGCGGGCCGTGTGCCCTCGGATCTCGGCTACAGATACTACGTTGACCGCCTGATGCCGATGCTGAGGCTCGGATCGAGGGAAACGCTCCGCGCCCGAGGCGGCTTCGAGCAGTGCGATACCGAGGTCGAGGAGCTTATCCAGCAAACCTGCCGAATACTCTCCTCGCTCACGATGTGCACGTCCCTTGCGACACCGCCGAAGACAGATGAGGTCTGCGCTCAGCACGTCATGGTTTCGATACTCGGTCCGGGACGGCTTCTCGTGGTAACCGTCCTCAATACCGGCCACGTGGATCACCGCTTCGTGGAATACGACGGCGCTCTCTCACCGACCGACGTACTGGCGATCACGAACATCGCCAATGAACGGCTGCGCGCGTCAGGTCCTGGTCGGACCGCACCGCTTCCGAGGGAGATTGCGGGGCTGAAAGATGTTTATGCCAAGGTAGCACAGACCGTCCAGCAGGCCGTCGCTTCCGGCAGCGAGGACGAGGTGTATATGGATGGCACGGGAAACATCCTGCGGCAGCCGGAGTTCCATCAAGGCGAGCGGATATCCGCTCTGCTCACTGCCCTCGAACAGCGGAAGGCGCTCTACCAGGTGCTCAGCAAGGCGCTTCTCGGGCCGGATGTGACGGTGATCATCGGCAGCGAGAACCAGGTCGCCGAGATGCGGGAGTGCAGTTTCGTAACCGCCCGGTACTCGGTCGGAGACAGGGTGGTCGGGAGCATCGGGGTGATCGGCCCGACGCGCATGGACTACCGGCGTGCGGTCGCCGCCGTGAGATTCATGGCCGCGAATCTCGGCGAGATGTTGATGCATCTGAGCGTGGGTTAGCAGCCGGTAATCAGAAGGGACGATGCGGCGGGTAGGATCAGGAGTGCGCGTATGGCCGCTATACCCTTCCATCCGTCTTTCAGGTCGAGAGTGAGAACCCTCGGCCTTTGCGGTTGTTATGGAGTGCGCGACAATGAGTTCAAATGCCAAGCAGGTCGGGAAGCCCTCCGACGTTGACGAGCGGATGGCGGCGCTTCTCTCGAACGCGGGCGCCGTCCGCGCGGTGGCATCCTCCGTTGAGGGCACGCTCGGGCCGAAGGGTCTCGACTGCATGCTCGTAGACAAGTTCGGGGACGTCACTGTTACTAACGACGGCAGTACGATCCTGGATAAGATCGAGACGACCCATCCCGCCGCCCGAATGCTGATCCGGACCGCCAAGGCGCAGGACGCCGAGGTCGGCGACGGCACGACGACGGCCGCCGTGCTCGCCGGAGCGCTCCTTGCCGAAGGCGTCGGCAGGGTCGCGCGGGGAGTTCCCGTCACCAAGGTCATTGAGGGCGTCCGCGTCGGCACTGGGAAGGCGATCGAGGTGATCGAATCGGCCGCAGAGCCGGTCTCCGGACTAGACGATCCGCTGCTCCGTCAGGCGGCCTATGTTTCGGGACGGCAGAGCGGCGATATAGCCGATCTGGTCGTGGAAGCTGCCCGTCTGGTCGGCGAGGAGAAGCTCAGGGATCCGGCGTTTCGGCTCGCGGACTGCGTCGTGGCGCGCGAGGGTGCGCGGAACGAGGTGTTCGCCGGGCTGATTGTCGAGAAGGAGCGAATGAACCGCCAGATGCCTCGCTCGGTCGAGAATGCCCGCGTGCTGGTCGTGGATGATGCGCTCGAGCCCGAGCAGATAGAGGACGATGCGCTAGGCACGGAGTCGGGCTTCGCGCGATACGTTCAGCTTCAGAACGAGTTCCGCGAGGATGTAGCCAGGCTGGTCGAGATGGGCATACGGCTGGTCGTCGCTCACAAGGCGGTTGCGGATGCGGCCGAGGATATCCTCACTGATGCCGGGGTGCTGGTCATTCGGCGCGTCTCCTCGAAGGACATCGCTCGGATCGTCGAGCATACCGGCGCAAGGACGATCAAGCGCGCCGGCCTCAAGAAGTCTGCCGATGAACTGGAGAAGTTTCTGGGCAAGTGCGATCGGGTATACGAAGATGAGCGGCTGGAGCACATACGCGTAGTCGGCGGATCAGGCAGGCCTGCCGCCACGATGCTTGTCGGCGCCGCCACGAGAGAAGTCAAGGACGAACGAGAGCGCATCGCCGAGGACGCCGCGTCGGCCGCGCAGGCGGTGATCGTCGGCGGCGTGGTGCCCGGAGGTGGGGCGATCGAGATCGCGGCTTCGCGCGAGGTCTCGGCGATGCGTGACGCCGTGAGAGGTATGGCGGCGTACGGCGTGGACTGTGTCGCGGAAGCTCTCAAGCGTCCGTTGGGCCAGATCGTGGCCAACGCCGGTTTCAACCCGCTCGAGAAGGTTGAGGACGTGATCGCGGCTCAGGCGGCTGAGGGCAAGGTCAGTCTGGCGACTGATTGCGATACCGGCGAGACTGCCGACATGGTCGAGTACGGCATCGTGGACCCGGCGAGAGTCAAGCTCTATGCGCTCAGGGCCGCCGTCGAGGTCGCCGAGGCGATACTTCGAATCAGCACGATCATCAAGTGCCGCAATGATGAAACGCAGACGAGTGAGCAGTGAGGTTTCCGGATGGCAGACAAGCGAAAGATCCACATACACGATGACGAAGAACCGCGCGACGAACTGATCGAGGACATTCCCTCAGACGATCTTGCCGACGAGGAAGACGTCCAGGCGCTGAGGCAGCGGTGCGACGACGCCGAAAAGCGGGCCGAAGAGGAGCACGAGAGGCTGCTGCGCACGCTTGCCGAATACGCCAACTTCCGCCGCCGGTCCAAGGAGGAGCTTCATCAGGCGCGCAAGTTCGGCACGGAGGACTTTGTCATCCGACTCCTGCCGATAATGGATAACTTCGACCGCGCGATCAAAGCCGCTGAGGAAGCCGGTGACTTCGATGCCCTTCACGGCGGGGTGATCCTCATCCTGCGCCAACTCCAGGACCTGGTGCAGAAGGAGGGCGTCGAGCCGATCGAGGCCGTTGGTCAGGAGTTCGACCCTAGCATCCACGAAGCGGTCATGCGCGAAGACACCGATGACCACCCGGACAACACCGTCATCGAGGAGTTCCAGAAAGGCTATGTCATGGGCGACAAGGTCATAAGGCCGAGCATGGTCAAGGTCGCGCGAAACCCGTAGGAGACCGCAGCACGCCGTCTGAACCCATGCTCAAACTCATCGCATACGAGCCGGACACTGGTACGCGCACCATCGAGGATCTGAGCACGATCAGCGATCTGGTTTCCCGGTCCGAGAACATCATCTGGCTCGACGGGCTCGATCCGACCGACTCCGATCTCGACTTTCTCGCCGATGAGTTCGGATTCCATCCCTTGGCGATAGAGGACTACCACACGGCGCACGAGCGCCCCAAGGTGGACGAATACCCCGGCTACTACTTCATCGTCACCCACGCCATGCAATACACGCGTGACACGCATGACGTGGCCGCGTGCGAACTCGACCTCTTCATCGGCCGAAACTACGTCGTGACGCTGCACCGGGAGCCGATGGATGTGCTCTCTCGTGTGGCGGAGTCTTTCAAGGAAGGACCGGCCGGTCCGGACGGCGGCATCGGCATGCTGCTGTATGAGATCCTCGACGGACTCGTGGACGGATATTTCCCCATGCTCGACGATATAGACGATCAGCTGGATGCGCTGGAGGACGAGGTGCTCGACAGTCCTCGGAAGTCATCGGTCGAACACATCTTCAGGCTGAAGCGCGCTCTGCTGGTGATTCGCCGAAGCGCGACCCCGCTTAGGGATGTGCTCAACACCCTCTCGAGACGAAACCAGCCGCTTCTCTCTGAGAACAACATCACCTACCTGCGCGATGTCTACGATCACACGCTCCGCATCGTGGACACCATTGACACATCCCGTGACATCCTGACGGGCGTGCTCGATGCCTATCTCTCGGTGGTCTCGAACCAGCTCAACTCCATCATGAAGACCGTCACCGTCGGTGCCATCGTGCTGGCGACCGACACGGTTATCGCGGGGATATACGGGATGAACTTCCGCTTCATGCCGGAACTGAGGTGGCTGTACGGATACCCGTTTGCGCTAGGCCTGATGGGTGTCACCTCGCTCGGGCTTCTCTACTACTTCCGCAGGATCAAGTGGATCTAGGACTCTGATTCGTCAGGCGGCACGGGCGACCCGAATGTGCCGATCACGGCGTCCATCAGCGCGATGCTCTGCAGCCGTAGGACCGAAGCCATCCGCGCAAGCCCGCAAGTCGTCAGCAAGGCCATCAGCGCCAGGTTGGTCCTCTGCAGTTGCTCGACCGGGTCCAGCGCGCGCCCGACCAGCCATGTCACCCAGCCGACAAGCAGTACGATCGCGCCGTAGAGCAGGTAGACCCACGCAGGAGTCTCCAGTTCGTAGCTGACTTGTGTCCGCCCCTCATCGCGCGGCTCGACGAGCAGGAAGGCGTGCTCGAAGACCATCTGGTGCTGTTTTGCGGGGAGCATGCCTTCGTCGGTCGCGTTCAGCGGCCAGTCCGCGTACGAGTGAGAGCGGATCTCCACCGTGTCGTGAGAGAGCCACTCGATCTCGATCCCTGTTTCGAAAACCTGTTTCCCGGTCAGGGGCGCGAGCGCCATGAAGTTGCTTGGTCGCCCGCGCACTTGAACCATGGCGGCGGCCTCCGCATAGGACATCTCGGGCAGATCGTCTATCATCTCTTTGACGTGCTCGACCGGCTTTTCGAGCACGAAGCTCCGCGCGGCCCACGAGCGAAGCCCGAAACGTCTCTTCTCGCGGAACGGCCGCAGGTTAGCCGACTGCCGGTCAACCCACGCGCGCCATTTCCGATGCAGGACGGCGATCGGAATGCCGACCGCGAGCAGGATGATAATGTCTACCGCGACCATGTAGAGCATGCCCTCATTATAACAGATTCGCGTTGACCGGGAACACGCCGGCGACTATAATGGCCCTGTCCGGGCCGTCAGTTGCGAGGAAGCCGATCATGTTCGATCCCGAGAAGTACCGCGACCGCATCGAGGAGAACAGGAAGCGCCACCAGATCGCCGCGTCCTTCCGGGAAGCCGACCGCGTGCCGATCACCATCAGCACCGGCGGGAGCTTCTACTCCAAGCTCTTCGGCTACAACATTCGCGACTACTACACCGACCCCGAGACCTGCATGGAGGTCCAACTGAAGGGGCTGGAGTGGGCTTATGAGGAGCTTCAGGATGACCGTACCGGCTTCGGCATACACGTTGACTTCGGGCCGATAGGAGAGGGACTGTACTTCGACCTCCCGCTCGAGTACCCCGACGACACCTCGCCGTGGTCGCTGAGAATGCTGGAGACCGCCGAGGATATCGAAGCCTTCGAGGTTCCCGATCCCGCCCGGAGCCGGGGACTGGAGATCGCATCTTGCCGTATCGAGGGGTTCAGCGAGTTGGCGAAACGGCGCGGGCTCAACCTGCCCGTCGGGGGCGGAGTCGGAATCCACCCGCCGCTGAGCTGTGCGTGCGCCCTCGCTGAGCCGGAACTCATCTACACACTCATGGCCGAGGAGCCCGATCTGATCCACCGCTTCTTCGCCAAGCTGCTCGACGCCTTCTGTCGGTTGGTGGACTGGCGCGACGGCATCTCCGGGCGCAAGACGGAATCCATCGGCCTCGCGGACGACCATTCGGCGTTCGTCTCCAATGCGATGTACCGGGAGATGGTCATGCCGTACAACATGGCGATCTATGAGCGATACGGCCGGAACGGGCGATCGCTCCATGCCGACGGTCCGAACGACCACCATTTCGAGATGTACGCGAACGATATGAAGCTGACGAGCATGGATATCGGCGGCTTCAGCGATATAGCCAACGCCAAGCCTGCGCTTCACGGCAAGACGAGGTTCTCCGGCGGCTTGAACTGCCGGGACCTCTACTACGACCTGGAGACCGCGAAGCCGGTCATTGACCGCGCGCTCCGCATCGGAGCCCCCGGCGGCGGCTTCACGCTGGCGGTCGGCGGCGAGACCTACGTCGGCGTCAACCCCGACACGCTCGTGAGAGCCGTGGCCTATGCCAAGGAAGCCGGCAAGTATTCCCATTAGTCCCATACTTCCCCTATGTCCCATCAGGAGTACCCTATGGCGAGTCTCAGCAAAGTATCCGGCGTCATACCCCCTCTGCTGACGCCGCTGACCGATGATCGCAGGATTGACGAACCCGCCCTCCGCCGGCTCGTTCGCCACGTGCTCGAAGGCGGCGTCCACGGCGTTTTCGTCATGGGTTCGAGCGGCGAATTCCCGTGCTTCGACCGGGATGACCGGCGTCGGGCGATCGAGATCGTCGCGGACGCGATTGGTGACCGGGTGCCCGTCTTCGCGGGAATCAGCGACGCCGGCACCGAACTGGCCGTCCGGAACGCGCAGGACGCCGTTTCCGCCGGGGCCGATGCCGTTGTGCTTACCATGCCCTATTACTTCCGGCTCGGGCGCGACGAGGACGTCTTTACGCACTATCGGCACGTCGCCGGTGCCGTGAGCCGGCCGCTCGTCATGTACAACATTCCGCAGACGGCGAAGACGATGATCGGCGTGGATGCGATCGCCCAGCTCGCGGAAGAGGGCACTATCAGCGCTATCAAGGACAGCTCGACCGATTTCAATCATTTCCAGAAGCTGGTGATCCGCATGTCGGGCATGCCGGAGTTCCGCATCCTCCAGGGCAGCGAGTTCCAGATGGCAGCAAGCATGCTCATCGGGGCGCACGGGGGAGTGCTGGGAATCTCGAACATAATCCCCGGTTTGTGCGTACAACTATATGACGCCGCGGCGCGCGGGGACGTCGAGCAGGCGCGCGAACTCCAGCGCCGGGTGACGGCAGTCGCTCAGGTGTTCTGGGCGGGGGAGGGGACCCTCTCGAGTCTCAAGACGGCAGCCTCGATGCTCGGCCTCTGCGGGCCGGCGATGATGCTGCCGATGCCGGTGATATCCGAAGGTTCGCGTGACAAGATCCGAGAGATTCTACGGCACTGCCGAGTGATCGTCTAGCGGCCGTGTATCAGTGCCTGCCGATGCGGGTTGCCCGCGGTTGCGGAGGCACGGAGTCTACTGTCACGCTCTCGTTCTCCCGAATATGCCTAGTGGAGACAACTCCGGCTCAAGCCCGGACGACATACCCGATACAGGAGGCCCTTGGTGAAGATAGGACGTTCGTGTGTGCTCACCACCGCTGTCATAGCGTTTGCGCTCATGCTGTCTGCGGTCGCTCATGCCGTGGCGCCGGCCCCACCGTTTCTCTGGACGGCCGACACGACCCTCGGAGGAATCGCCGACAAGTCGAAGATCACCGGCTACCTCGACAACCTGAGTGCTCGAGGGATCAACGGCGTCTGGGTGCAGGTCGAGATGTACGCCGATGGCACTGTCAACTACAAGAAGACTACTTTCAGCGCGTTGCCCACTGCCGAGAAGTTCAGGACCGGGCAGTGGTCGGATGATGACTTCCTGAGTTTCGTAATCTCAGAGGCCCGAAGCCGAGGCATGAACGTCATGGTCAAGTTCCACGGCAGCAATCACGCTTTGTGGGATCAGAATCCCGACTGGCGCATGGTGGACAGCAAGGGGAAGGAAGTCCTGTGGGGAGGCACGCTCAAGAACTTCTGTGTCAATGCTCCTTACTGGGACCGGTGCTTCTTCCCCATGATGAAGGATATCGGCTCGAACTACGATGTTGACGGTTTCTACCTGGACACGTGCCAGGTCGCGTATCCGAACGACGACGCCTGTTTCTGTCCCGCATGCAGGGCCAGATTCGAGAAGGAAACCGGCAAGGCACTCCCCCTCAAATCGGTCTCGCTCGCGAACTGGCGCGATCCTGTCGTCAAGGAGCACGCGATCAAGCGCGTTGAGTGGCTGAACGGCTTCTGGGAGAAGTACGGCAAGGCCGTTCAGGCGGCGAAGCCGGGCGCCGCCTCGATCCTCAACGTCAGCGGCGGGTACAACTCGTTCGCCGACGGCCTGATGACCCGGCACGCCGCGAAGTACGTGACATACGTGACCCCGGAGCCGGTAAATACCCCCCGGATGTACGCCGTCAGCCGCAACAAGGCCCTCAGGCAGGCCGGCCAGCCGGCTGCCGACGAGATGGCGCTCGCCAGGGAAGAGATCGCGTACTACATGACCAGATTCGGCTACCTCGAGTTCCTGGTCAAGACCATGCGCGGCGAATCCGACGGCAAGCCTGTCGTCCCGTTCGCCCGCGAGTGGTTCACCAGCAAGGAGAGCGGCTACACGGGGCCGGTTGACCTCGAGATCGCGCAGATCGAGGCCGCGCTGGCGGGAGGTGCGAAGGGCTACTGCTTCTTCGGCTACCTTGGTACTGCGATTGAGAGAGGCGAGACCGCCGGCACCGCATGGGACGATCCGAAGCTGATTCAGTATCTCAAAGGCATAACCTCCGGAGAGCAGGCCAAGTGGCTCGCCGATATGCAGCCTGCGTCCAACGCCGCCATTCTGTACGACCGCGATGCGTCCTTCTGGAACAGGGACTACTGGGAGCAGTTCCGGACGGTCGGCGGCCTCTATGCGCTTCTGCAGTACTGGCGTAAGACGCAGGTGGACCTGCTGTCAACCAGCGAGCCTCGCATCCCCGGTTTCGCGGACACCGGCTACAAGCTGACGGTTGATGCCCTGCGCAAGTACGATGTGATCATCGCTCCAGGCCTGGACTACGTTTCCAGGGAGGATATGGAGACGCTGAGGGACTATGTGAACACCGGCGGCCACCTGCTCATCCTCGGCGCCATCGGTCGTCACGGCAAGTTCCTCGGCGAGTCCGTCAGTGACGATGCCTACGAGATCCTCGGCATCACCACCGTCGGCGATCCGACACCTTCGGGTTTCGTACGGCCGATGTCGAAGCATCCGGTCTTCGCGGGGTTCACCCCTTCCGGAATGCTCGGAACGTACCGAATATCCAGTGACAAGAACGCCGCGCTCAGTTATGAGACCAGGCGCGGAGACGGTTGGGAGGTACTGGCCGACGAGGTCACCGAGAAGGGCCGGCGTCCGGCGCTTCTGACGAAGCAGATTCGGGTGCCGGGCCAGATACGGCCGGCGTATATCGGCTACATCAACTCTTCGGATTGTCTCGCGTTCTCCGGCGAGATGATGTACACCCTTGCCAACATGGTCGTCATTACCGCGACGAAAGGCTCGGACTTGCAGGCTCGCGACTTCAGCAAGACGTCGAGCGTGAACCTCTTCAAGTCCGCTGACGGCATGGCGCGATACATGCATGTCTTTACGCTCGACGGAGAGAAGGGCGCTAGCGTCGTAGTTCGCGGGAATGGGCAGTATCCCGTGTCCGCGCAGATCATGATGGGCGGGAAGGTCGAGGACCTCGCCCTGGAGGTGAAACCTTCCGGCAACTGCCGGATAGTACTCCCCGAGATCAAACCCTTCTCGGCGATCGTGCGGATACAGTACCGAGACATGGAGAACCCGGCTCCTGCGCCGTCGAAAGAGCAGTGAGAGAGACGGGCGTCCAGGCGGACGCCCGTTCCACTTCATTCGTTCCGCTCAATCCGACGCGATCATTGCACGTTCACGGTAACCTTCGTCGTTGTCGCATTTCCGGCCTGGTCCACCGCCTTTATCTCGACGGTGTGCGCGCCCTTGACGAGTACCTGCGTCGTAACGGCGAACGACTCGAACGTCGAGTCGAAGATACCGTCGTCCGGGGCGGCCGCGGCCCAATCGCCGGTATCCACCTTGTACTGCACGCCCGCGATTCCGACGAGATCGTGATACGCCGCGCCCTCGATCCTCGCACTGCTGTCGGAGAGCACCGTCATCGTCTTCTTGAACGCGGTTACGCGTGGGAGCTTGTTGCACACGATGATCGGCTCGGATATCGCCTCCGCCGTCATTGCGTCCGTCGGGCTGCTCGTACGGTCGGAGGCGACGACCTTCACCCTGTAGACTCCGTCGGGATGTTTTGCGGTGTCCCAGTTGTAGCTTGTTGATCGTGTAGGTCCGCCGGCCGACTTCTCGGCGGGCTTGGCATCGGCCGCTGGTGTCTTGGCCTTCTCAGCCTCGTCCTTCTCCTGCTTGGCTTTCTCGATCATCTCCGGCGCCTCGGCCATGATCTTCTCCTTCACGTCCTTGGGTATCTCGGGATGTTTCTCCAACTCGGCCGCCATCTGAGCCATGACCTCCTCCGGATTCGTCAGGTCAACTTTGACCGCCTCGTCTTGCGCCGGGACTTCCTCCTCGGCTGGAGTCCCATCCTCTCCCCCGCCGGTCTCCTCCGGTGTCTCCTCTTCCGCAGGTTTGACGGATTCGCTCAACGGCAACCAGGTACTTCCCCCGTCGTTCGAGCAGAAGACCTCGTACGTTAGTACGTCCTTGTCAGGATCGGAGCCGATCCACTTGATGGTCTTCGTGCGCGCCCACTTCTCTCCGCCCTTTGGGCTCGCCAGAGTGACCTTTGGCTGCTGATTCATCGTTACGAAGGCTATGCTCACGTCCTTCAGCACAGGTATCGCATCGGAACTCTGCGCCTTCATCGCGACCTGATACTGGATGTACCGTCCGCGCGGACTCTCGATCATCATGTCCGGGGAGGTGTAGTTGGATGACCACCGGCTCCAGGACGAGTCCGGTTCCGCCACGTCGCCGGTGCGGGTCCTGACAGAGAGCGATGCGCCGCTCGGGAGGTCGGCCGTCCAGCCGATCCGACCCCACCTGGATATCGCTCGGCAATCGTGAACGGGCGACTCATAGGCTCCCTCAAGCGCGTTCACTGAGGTCGTATAGACCGAGCCGACATTGCCTGTCCCGGCGTAAAGCCTGCTCTCGTCGGACGCAAGGGACATGAACTGCAGGTCGCGGTCGTTCGACACCGCCGCAACCGTGTCCTCGCCGATCAGCCTGTACACCGTCTTGGCGTTTGCCGCGTAGATGCTTCCGTCCCCCGATGCCGTCATGCTAATGACCCCTTGACCTGCCTTGTCGAACACCGCCTTGGGAGCAGAATCGCTCGAGAGCCTGTACAAGACACCCTTGGGAGAGGTGCCGGCGTACAGATAACCGTCCGCGCCCACGGTGAGTGCCGATACCGAGGGCTCAGCCGCGTCGTACACGACCGACGTGCTGCCATCCGTTGAGATCCGGTATATGATGCCGTTCAGGCCGGTACCCACATAGATGTTGTCATTCTTGTCCGCCGCGAGCGAGAGCGCATGCGCCTCTGAGGAGTCAAGTACGACTTCGGTTCCCCCATCGGGCGCGGTTTTGTAGACCTTGCACCGGTCGCCAACAGCGGAGTACAGGTTGCCCTTCGTGTCCATGCAGAGTGCCACCACATACTTCTCATCCGCGTCGAGGAGTATCCTGGGGACGCCGCCCGGATTGATTCGGTAGACGATGCCGTTCGGTGAGGTGCCCGCGTATACGTTGCCCAGTGAATCCCTGGCCAGGCTGTGCACCTGTAACTCTGCAATATCGCAGAAGACCGATGCCTTGCCGTCGGCCGCGATCCTGTAAACGATGCCCCGGTTGCCTGTCCCGGCATAGATACCCCCGGAGCCGTCTGGGATCATGCACCAGAAATACGTCTCCGTGGACTCGTACATCGGTTCGAGCGTTCCGCCCAGAACCAGGGAATCCTTCGTCGTCGCGGCCGTATTCGTCATAGTGCCCAGCAGGAAATCCGCTCGCGAGGTCTGCTTCCACACTCCCGGCGCCCTTATCACTGCCTTCTCATCGGGCTTCGGCTTGGCCTCGGTCTTGCCGTCCTCGGTCGGCTGACTCTCGTCCGGAGTCTCTTCTGCCGAGGCGGATACGGTGGTCTCCTGCACAGAGGCTGCAGCCCCATTCATTGGGACTCCGAGGGGCGACAGCAGTTCTGCAGCCGCGTAAGAGATCAGAGGAGACGTCTGCGACGGGTAGGCGATCATCTCCTCAGACCCGCCTGACTCTTCGCTCGTCTGCTCACCGCCGGACGGCTCCTCCTGCGGCGCGGTCTCGCTGGGAGTCCCTGCGGGCGGCTTGTCGGCCGAGTTCCTGCTCTCCACCGTTATCATGAGCTGTTGCTGGCCAGTGATCACCCACTCCGTCGAGACTACTACCTTGACCTCCTCGCGCTGAGATCCGAGCACGGTCGCCTTGGGCGATCTCATGGCTTCGGCAATCGTCGGCGGAAGGCCCGTCAGTTTCTCACCGGCGATGGTGACCGCCGATCTCGGCAGCATCACCCTCGCCGTCATCTCATTGTTCTTCTCGCGCTCGAGGAACTTCTTGATCAGCTGCTGGATGTTCTCGACGGTTGCCCCCGGCGCTCCCGGCGGCGCGCCCCCCTCGTCCTGCATGGAAGGTCCTTCCATCATGGACGGCGATCCTCCCGCCGCGCCCCTGACGGTCAGCGGCAGTCGCCCGTTCGGCAGGTTCTTCGGCAGTTCGATGCTCACGGTTCGGGTCACTGGCTCGGATTTGAACGGCTTCACCACCACGCCCACTTCCACCGTGTCGCCCGGCCTGAACTTGCTCTCCTTCAGGAAGAGGCGCTCGATCTGAGCAGTGGGGTGCTCGCGCTCGATCTCTATCCGCACATCCACCGATCTCACGCGCACGGGGTAGAACCTGTTGTACTCGAGCAGCGTCAGGATGCTCTGAAGGTCTCCGGTGGCTGCCATGTCTATCGCGACCGGGTCAAAGTAGACGTTCTCCCTGACGATGCTCCCGACTTCCTCGGCGACGACCTCCGTCCTCACCTTCGCGCTCGCATCGTCCGGGGTCCCGCGCATCTCGAAAACCGCCTCGGCGGTTGAGCCGACGATCAGGCTGCTGGCGAACATGGGATGGTTCAATACCTGAACATTGTAGTCGCGTTTGCGGCCCAGCGACTTGTCGTCTACGTGGATCGTGATGGGGATCATCTTGGGCATCTTGCCGATCTCGCCCCCAATGCTCCATGGTCGGTCCTGAAACACCGTGCCGACTGTCTTGATCGGTGATGCTACCTTGCTGGACACCAGGAGACTGGGGAATACCTCGTGCACCCAGGCCGTCGTCATGGCGGCTTCTATCGGCCCCAACCCGTTCATGTAGCCGCCGGAGATCATCGGGTGGCCGAACGCCAGAATCCGGTTTCCCCGCCGATAGGTGACTGTGCCGATCCCCGTGATGTCCAGGTCGCCGGTCGCAAGTGAGACGCCGACCGCGGCTCCGGGTTCGAGGGTGACGTTCAAGCCGGTCTTGTCCGCAGGGGTTGCCGGACCCGCCACCGGAACGACGTTCATCGGCCTGAGCTTCTCCTCGAGTTGAGACATGATCCTGGGAGACATGCCCCGGACCATGAGCGGCATCGCGAGTGGCCGGAAAACCAGGGTGTCGCTGCCGTAGTCGCGCCCGCTGCCGTCGTCAATGGCTACTCGACCGAAGAGCTTTCCTCCGAGCGGAATCGGCTTGCTGAGGTCGGTGGCCAGCGGATAGAAAGTGGAAGGCTCGGTCGGGAGCGACGGGTCCCACGCGTCGAGCATATTCTCGATCGGAGTCACCATCCCGATCGGCTCCTTGATGAAGACCTCGCCGTAAGCGAACGCCCCCAGCAGCTTGCCGCCCACGTAGACGGGGCTTCCGCTCATGCCCTGGATCAGGTTGGCGCCCCGTTCGGTGATCGGCCCACCCTTCATTCTTACGAGAATCAGGCTCTTTCCGAAGTTCATCTTCTCCATGACGCCGAGGACTTCGACCTCGAAGGTCTCTATCTTGGTGCCGCGGAACACGGTCTTGCCGTAGCCCCTCATGCCCGGCTTCACGTCCTTGACGAGCATGATCTGCCGCAGGTCCTCCGGTTCTATCGGAAGCGATTGCGCGCAGACGGATGTGCTCGCGGCCAGTACCGCGCAGGCGAGCGTCAGGAGAAGAGCGAAGCGCCGGTTGAACATGTGCGGTTCCTTTCGGTCGGAAAGACGGTGTGAGCCTCCGTTGAGACGTCGGCTCACCAGGCTATTTCTAGCATCCCGGGAGGTCCGCTGTCAAGTTCAGCTATCGTACCGCCGCCGTTTGACACCTCCTTCCGGCCGTGTTAGACTGCCCGCGAGATGTCTCGAGTCTTGATCGGCATTCTCGTTCTGCTCGCTGTCCTCTCTTGGCCTGCGTCATCGCTTCCCGGAGAAGTGAGCTGGCAGGTGGTGAGGACCAGCCATTTCCTCGTTTATCATGCCGCGCGTTCGGAGGAGACCGGGCGATCCATGGGCGAGGCGGCCGAGAAGTGGTATGGCCTCCTTACCGCGAGGCTCGGGTTCGAGCCTCGCGGGGTCATTCCGGTCTATCTCTATCCGGATCGCGTTTCTTTCGCCCGGGCGGCGGGAGTCCGCAGGGATGACTCGATCGTCGGTCTGGCACAAGCACGGGTGATCCGCGTTGATGCGAGCGGCGCGTTCGCCGATGTCGAGAGGGTGCTCGCGCACGAGATGGTGCACGTATTCATTGCGCGCCGTCTATACGGCAACACCCCCAGGATACCCCTGTGGATGCATGAGGGCATGGCGCAGTTCTTCAGCGGCGACTGGGACCAGAACAGCCTGTCGTTGCTCCAGGACGCAGTCCCCGACGGCGCGCTGTTTCCCCTGAAGGAGATCGAATCGCGCTTCCCCGCGGATCAGCGGGGCCGGGCGATTGCATACGCACAGAGCTACTCGATAGTGGAGTACATCGCCCGCCAGTTCAGCCCCGAGAGCCTTCAGGACCTCATCGGTGAGGTCAGGCGCGGCAGGCGCTTTGATATTGCCGTTCTCTACAGCCTTGGCAGGGAGATGGACGAGGTCGAGCGCGAGTGGCGGGAGTCCCTGTGGCACAAGTACGGCACACAGCGCTGGTTCAAGCTCGGGACCGCCGTTGTGTCCGCGTTCATGGTGACCTTCGCGGTCCTCGCGTTCCTGTCACGCCTTAGGCAGAAGCGGCGGAAGGCCCTCGAGTTCGAGCGGGCGGCCGATCGCGGGTTCGAATACGTTCCTACAGACGAAGAGATGCAATCTCCTCGCCGCTCTCCAGCTCTACCACTCGAACCGCGCCGTCGGAGATCAGTCCCACGCTCGCGGTGGCCTTCCCGCCGTGCTCGAACTTCGGATGAGCCGGACTCCCGGGATTGACGTGGATCGCGCGGCCGATGCGCTCCACTACAGGTATGTGAGTATGTCCGGTGACGAGCACGTCCGCGCAGTACCTTTTGGCCAGAGCGCCCAGCGAATCGGCCGTCAACGTGTGTCCGTGAGTCACGACTATTCTCAGGCCGCTGAACTCGACGAAGGCGTAGGGCGACATCGCCGGTATCCGCAGGAGTTCCTCATATACCTCGGGATCCACATTGCCTCTTGCGATCACGATGGGAATCTCGCTCGAGTTGATCAGATCGGCGAGGCCCATGGTATCGTATCCCGTTCCCGGGGGTATCCTCGGCGGATGATAGAGCACGTCGCCCGCGTGAAGTATCAGGTCCGAGCCGTCGAAGCGCTCCGTCGCCCTCCGCCACGCCTGAACGTCGCCGTGAGTGTCGCTGATGACCCCGATCCTCATCGTTTTCCTCCGTCCTGGCATGTTCAACAAAGAGGGCCGGTCTTCCTCGTGGAAGTGCCGGCCCTCTCTCTTTCCCCTTCCCGTGTCTAACCGGGTCTAGTAGATCCTGATGCGTATGTCGTCCCGCTTCGTGAAGAACCAGTAACCCCTCCAGGGCTGGAGGAATGTCGTGTCCACCCAGTCGTCGTCCAGGCCGAGCTGCAGCATCGCTCCGCCCGGCACGCTGTTGTCCCACCAATAGCAGATCGTGTCAATCCAGCCGTAGTCCCGGGCGGTGCTTGCAGGTCGCTCGATGGATCCGTAGGATACGATCATGTCGTTCCAGTCGCGCGGGGTCGTAAACGGGCAGCCGATGATGTTCCAGCCTGCCTTCGGGAGAACGATGGTCCTCGGGCCTTCGGGCTGGACCTCGGCCGGTTCGTAGCTGATCGCGGCGTTTCGGGTGGACTGCAGCCAGTAGCCTTCGTCAGTGCTGATTTCTCCGAACTCCTCCGGAGACCATTCGGTGAATGCGATGATGCTCTTGTTCACCTTGTCCCATCGGTACAGTCTGCCCTCTATGTCTAGGCCGCTGAAGACCGCCCCGGGATCCGGGTTGGCTGGCACTAGCGGCAGGCTGATGAGGTTCCACCCCGTCGCGACGGCTCCCGGCGGAGACGTAAACATCCCGGACTCGAGCGAGGCGTCGCGCCTCAGCACGTCGCCCGCCGCGACCGTCAGCCCGCCGTATGACTTGACCTTGTACCCGGGCTTCGCGAACTCGACCGCGTATGTGCCTGCAGGGAGATCCAGGAACGCATAGGTGCCGGTCGCGTCTGTGAGCGTGCTTCTGTTGACCGGACCCGTCAGGTTCACCTCCGCCTTGTACAGCCAGTTGCGGTATATCGGGTCGTTCGGGTTGGCCGAGTCGGTCGCCGTGCCGAAGAGGATGCCCGTCGTAGGCTGATCCTTCCACGGCATGTCCGGAATCGGCGCCGGCGCGCCAAACAGGTTGCTCTTGACGGCGGTGAAGAAATCGCCCGCGGGTTGACCGTCCTTGTTCGTTACCGCGTAACTGTAACTGCACAACCCGTCACTTCCTGCCTCGCGCGAGTAGTTCATCTGGGTGACGCTTCCGGCGATTGAGTTCAGATAGACTCCCTGGCCGTCAACCGCCAGTCTCCCGGTCGAGTTCGCTACCCTGGGGAGCCAGTCCGCCCACACGCGGTAACTCGCCTTCTGAACGGTATTGAACTCCCGCTTGTAGTTCATCAGGACGTTGATGTCCACGATGTGCTGCTGCATCCACGCACGCGCGTCCTGAAAGACGCCTGCGTACTGTGATGTTCCCTCGTAGTTCGTGCTTGGGTCCGGGCCCTCCCAACCGACGGTGTCCACGGACATCTTGATTCGCGGGTTGATGTGCATCGCCTCTACGTAGCATCTCCTGACGAGGTCCGTGACCTGCCGTCGCCGGTAGTCGCACCAGGCCCCCCAGTTCGGGTCCGCGGACGAAGTCGGCGGATAGTAGCCGTACTCCGCGAAGAAGCGGTCCTTCGTGTACTGGTTGTATCCCCACAAGGCCCCCGGGTAGCGGATGTAGTCGAAGTTGATCCCGTCAACCTGCGGATACTTGCTGACGATGTCTTTCACGATGTTCGCCATGTAGTCCTGTACCGCCGGCACACCCGGGTCAACGTTCAAGCTGTTGCCTTCGAGGTAGCCCCCGGAGGAGTTGCGCATCGCCCAGTCTTCCGCGGTCCCGGCTCCGTGTTCTCTCCAGATATGACCGTCCGGGGGGGTGGGCCAGCCGTTGTACCAGGCCCTGAAGGTCACGATCCAGGCATGCACTTCGATGCCCTTGGCGTGCGCCTTGTTGATCAAGTCCTGGAGCGGATCGTAGATCCCGCCCGGCGGGCTGATGTTGGTGGCCCACGGCTCGTAGCCGGACAAGTAGTATGCGTCGCCGGCCTTGCGCACCTCGACAACCACCGCGTTGTAGTTCGCGTCTGAGACGGCATCTATGAACTGCGCCGTCTCGGCCTCGCTCAGGAAGCCGTTGTGCCATGTGTCCGCCCAGATCATCCGGTACTCCGGCTCCATGAGTGAGGTGCGGAACGTGTAGTCTCCCGATATCGCTGTATTCCCTGCGTCGTCACTGCACGTGATCCGGAAATGGTACAGCGTGTCGGCCAGCAGGTCGGTCAGCGTCACGCTGTGAATCTTGACGAGATCCCCGCTCTCCCGGTACTCGCCGTAAGCGGTCGTCGTTCCGTAGTCAACGCGCGACGTCGCCGGCTCGTCCGTCCTCCACCTGATGATCGCCGAGTTCATGTTCTGCGAAACCGACACCTCGGATATCACCGGCGCCGTCTCGTCCGGTCCCTGGGTCGTGAACGAGTGGTCCTCGGAGACCGCTTCGTTTCCGTCCGAGTCCATCGAACGCACCCGGAAGTGGTACTCGGTCCCTGATGCCAGAGTCGTTATCACCACGCGGTGGTCGGTTACCCAGTTCGGGTCAATCGCTGTCAGGTTTCCGTACGCATCGGTCTCCCCGTACTCCACCTGCGATGTGGCGGGCTCGTTGGTCGCCCAGGTGATGACGACGGACACGGAGCCCGGCTCCGCCAGTATCTCGCTTATCACCGGCGGGGTTACGTCCGACGCCTTGGTCGTGAACCAGAAGACCTGGGACGCCCCGCAGTTGTCGAGCGCGTCGCACGACAGGACGGTGAAGTAGTACTTTGTTTCCGGTTCGAGCTCGGACAGAGTCACGGAGTGGCTCGTCACCCGTTCTGTCTGCTTGGCGCTGCTGACATCCGGCGGGTCGGCGAGGCCGTACGTCACCTGCGACGTCGAGGCCTCGTTGGTCGTCCATGTGATCAGGCACGTCCTCGACGCCGGCACGGCCTGGACGTTGCTGAACTCCGGCGGGATGGTGTCCGGTGGCTTCGTTTCGAACGACGACCCCGGCGAGATCGTCTGGTTGCCCGAGCCGTCCACGGATATCACGCGGTAATAGTAAGTTGTCTGCGGCTGGAGGTTCGCTAGACTGACGCTGTGTTCGACCACCAGATCAGCGTCCAGCGCCGTCACGACTCCGTACAGCGGCGTCAGGCCGTACTCAACCCGCGAGGTCGAGTACTCGTTCGTGACCCATGTGACGACCGCCGAGGTAACATCGGCAGAAGCCGTCATGTCGCTGATCACCGGACCTTCGGTGTCCGGGGACGTACTCGTGAATGTCACGTCGTCCGAAACAGCCGCGTTGCCCGCCCCGTCTGACGACTTCACTCTGAGATGATAGACCGTATCCGGGGTCAGGTTCAGCACGATGACGCGATGTTCCGTTACGAGGGCTGTCTTCAGAACAGTGCTGTGTCCGTAGTCCCCGGTCTCGCCGTACTCGACCTGAGAGGTCGCCGGCTCGTCGGTCGTCCACAAAACCACCGCCGAGTTGGCCCCCGGCACGACCGTGATTCCAGATATTATCGGCGGGAAGTTGTCCGGCGGACCGGTGGTGAACGTGTAGTCGCCGGAGAGCCCGATATTGCCCGCGCCGTCCTCCGACTTCACTCGAAAGTGATAGGTCGTCTCCGGGCTGAGCCCAGTGATGCTCATCTCATGATCCTTGACCAGCGCGGAGTCGAACTGGCTCGAACTGCCGTAGCTCGAGGTCAGACCGTAGTGAACCTGAGATGTTGCAGGTTCGTCGGTCTGCCACTTGATGACCGCGGAGTTCGATCCCGGGGTGCTTCCCACGTTCGAGATGATCGGCGGCACCTTGTCTCCCAGGCTCGAGTAGAGGCGTACCGCATCGGCGACGACCACCTTGCCGGTTTCCAGACCGTTATTGGTGATGCGGATGAAGTCCGAAGACCCGCCGTCCATCTGGTAGGTTCCGAGGTAGACCCACATCCCGCCGTTCTGCTGCTGGTTTATCAGTACCCTCGACTCTTCGGATGCGTGGTGTATAACGCACTCAGCCTGAGTAGCCCTGTCCATGCCGGAGGAGTACCATACGTAGACCTCCCAGCTCCCGTCGTCGAACGGGATGACCGGCGTGAAGGTCACCGCCTTGGCGCCGTCCGGCTCCTGGTTTGCGTAGTAGTAACTGCTTCCGTATTTCTGGGCAGAAGATGTGCCTGTCGTCCAGGAGCCCGAGGTGCTGATCCACTGCGAGTTGATGCTGTCGTCAATCTTGATCTCGGTTGCGGTGGCGCACGCTGAGATCAGCACCGTTGCCAGTGCCGTCGTCAGGTACCGCAGGATTGGAGTTCTCATACGCATGCCTCCTCGTGAAACCGCGGGAGCGACCTTGACAGCATCCGCCCGCTGTTGCAGTACAGTCATGTGAACAGCCTCAGTGAGGCCGTTGGCGAGTGGCCCGCCCTGGCCGGGGGTGGCCGCGGGCCACTCGCAAGAAGTCAGCCTTGCGCCCGTCTATGTCCTACTGAATGGTCAGAGTCAGGTCGTCCACGTTGGTCTGAATCCAGTAGCCGTGCCACGGCTGAAGCGTCTCGGAGGACGGGAAGTCCTCGGGGAGTCCGATGTCGCTCAGGCTCTGAACCGTCGCATCCCACCAGTATCCGATCGAGGTCAGCCAGTTGTTGGTGTATACCGCCGTGGAAAGCGGCACGGTCTGTCCTCCGTGCGTGGCAGCGGTGTCAGGCCACTGCTTGTTGCTGGTGAAGGGGCATCCGATGATCGCCCAGCCGGACTTGGACAGCGGTATGTCGCGCGCCGTGGCATTGCTCGGGTAGCCCTCGTAGGATATGGCTCCGGCGGAGTTCGAATCCAGCCAGTAACCGTTCTCCACGTTCATGTTCCCGAACGCTTCCGGCGACCATACGTCGTAGGCCGTCAGGCTCTGCGTCGCATTGTTCCACCCGTAGAGCCGGCCGTCTATGTCTATGCCGTTCATCACCGAGGCCGGATCGGGATTCACCGGGTCCACCGGAAGGCTGAACAGGCTCCACCCGTTCACGACCACGCCCGCGGGCGACGTCACCGTTACCGTTCCGAGCGCCACGTCCCTGCGGATCACCTGTCCGGCGGACAGTTCCAGGCCGCTTATCACCCGGTTGGGGTAGCCTGTCTTGGAGTATGTGACAGTGTAAGTCCCCGGCGGAAGGTCAATGAACCCGTACGTGCCGGTCGCGTCCGTGACTGTGTTCAGCGTGACCGGGCCGCTTATGCTCACGGTGGCCTTGTACAGCCACTGCCAGTATATCGGGTCCGGAGCGCCTGACGCTTTCGTCACCGTGCCGAAGATGATACCTCCGGTCGGGTTCGTCTTCCAGGTCATGACCGGCACCGGCGCCGGATCGCGATATACGCTGGCCTTGACCGCGGCGAAGAAGTCGGCCGCGGGCAGACTGTCCTTGTTCGTGGTGTTGAAGTCATAGGTGTTCAGGCCGATGCCGGCGTTCCTGGCAACCTGCATCTGCGTGATACTGTCCGGGATCGAGTTGAGGTATGCGGCCTGGCCGTCAACGCTCCATCGGCCGGTGTTCGCCTGCATGGTCGCCAGCCAGTTCGTCCACAAGCGGTAGTCCGGAGCCTGAGCCGCATCGTACTCACGCTTGTAGTTCATCAGGATGTTGGTGTCGATGATGTGCTGTTCCATCCAGCTCTTGGCGTTCTGGAAGACATCGGTGTACTGGCGGGTAGTTGTGAAGTCTACGTTCGGGTCGCCGCCGGACCAGCCGACCGTGTCAACGTTGTGGTTGACGTGCGGTTTCACGGACATGATCTCGAGATACACCCTCTTCACCAGGTCGGTGACCTGCTGCCTACGATAGTCGCCCCACACTCCCCAGTTCGGGTCGCTGGACGAGGTCGGCGGATAGTAGCCGTACTCGTCGTAGAAGCGCTGCTTCGTGATGTCGTTATAGCCCCAGGTGGTCCCGGGATACCGTATGTAGTCCCAGTTCATGCCGTCCACGTCGTAGTTGGTCACGATATCCATGGCCAGCTTGGCCAGATAGTCCTGCACCGCCGGCACGCCGGGATCCAGATTGTAGCTGGTGCCGTCAACGTTGCTGCCGGTGTTGGTCATCATGGCCCATTCCGGATGGACCGACCAGATGTGGTCTGCGGGCGGAGGACTCCAGTTGGTTCTCCATATCCGGTAGGCTACCGCCCATGCGTGTACTTCCATGTTCTCGGCGTGTGCCTTGTCTATCAGGTCCTGAAGCGGATCGAAGGGCGCGGGATCGAGGATGTTCGATGCCCTCGGCTCACTGTGGTAGCCGCCGCAGAAATGGCAGTAGAGAGGCGAGGCGTTGTAGTAAGCGTCTCCCGCCTTTCGAACCTCAGGGATCAGCACGTTGTAGTTGGCTCCCTTGGTAGTATTGACGAGCGCCGTGTTCTGCGCCGCGCTCAGGAAGCCGTTGTTCCAGGTATTGATCCATATCGCTCTGAACTCGGGGGTGAGTTCGTTGGTTGTGAAGGTGAAGTTCCCCGAAGTCGCCAGGTTGTTGTCTGCGTCCTTCGACTTGACGCGGTAGTTGTAGGTCGTCCCGGGCGTCAGGCCGGTGATGGAGACGCTGTGGCTCTTGACGAGAGCGGTGTCCTCCGTCGTTTGGCTGCCGTAGCTCTGGGTCAACCCGTACTCGACCTGCGAGGTGGAAGCCTCGTCTGTCTGCCAGGTGATGGTGGCGTAAGTCGCGCCGAATGATGCCGACACACCGGATATCACCGGCGGGGTGGTGTCTGCGGCCGTGGCCGAGTAGAAGCGCATCGCGTCAGCGATCGCCCTTCTCGTGCTGCTGGGCGAGTAGTTCGTAATCCGCGCGTAGTTCCCGGTGCCCGCGTTCATCGTGTATGTGCCGAGCAGTACCCACATGCCGCGGTTCGTGCTCTGGCTTATGGTGACTGTCGCGTCGCCCCCTGCGTGGTGGATGATGAACTGCGTGCCCGTGGAGGACGTGGTGACAGTGGGAAACCACGTGTAGACCTGCCAGTCGCTCGCCGTCGTTGGTATGTTCGGCGTGTAGGTTGCCGTGTTCGTGCCCGCAGTGCTCTGGTTGCAGTACCGGTAGTCCGACCCGTACTTGTCAGTCGCACTCGTGCCTGTACTCCACGTGCCGACAAACGTCGCGCCGGGATTGTCAATGATGACTTCCTGTGCGCACATTGCAGGGATGGCGAGGCAGGTCAACAGGACTGCCGCGACCATCCACGATATTCTGTTCATGATGCTTTACCTCCGATTTCCAGCGTTGGTGATTGCCGTGCTATGCTCATGAGAGGCCCCACTGCCCGCCTCCCTACCTGAGAGTTTGTATGTCCAAGGCGTGCGCTTGAACGCCGCCAAGCTCATCTACTGCAAGATCAATGCCAATCCGCCCGTTTTCCCCGCTATACCGCAGATTTCTCAGGTTCAAGACCGCCATTCTACAGACGTTCGGCGCGCCCTGCGGTTCCCATTCTCATCTCAACCTGAGAGTCAGGTCGTCCACGTTGGTCTGAATCCAGTAGCCGTGCCACGGCTGAAGCGTCTCGGAGGACGGGAAGTCCTCGGGGAGTCCGATGTCGCTCAGGCTCTGAACCGTCGCATCCCACCAGTATCCGATCGAGGTCAGCCAGTTGTTGGTGTATACCGCCGTGGAAAGCGGCACGGTCTGTCCTCCGTGCGTGGCAGCGGTGTCAGGCCACTGCTTGTTGCTGGTGAAGGGGCATCCGATGATCGCCCAGCCGGACTTGGACAGCGGTATGTCGCGCGCCGTGGCATTGCTCGGGTAGCCCTCGTAGGATATGGCTCCGGCGGAGTTCGAATCCAGCCAGTAACCGTTCTCCACGTTCATGTTCCCGAACGCTTCCGGCGACCATACGTCGTAGGCCGTCAGGCTCTGCGTCGCATTGTTCCACCCGTAGAGCCGGCCGTCTATGTCTATGCCGTTCATCACCGAGGCCGGATCGGGATTCACCGGGTCCACCGGAAGGCTGAACAGGCTCCACCCGTTCACGACCACGCCCGCGGGCGACGTCACCGTTACCGTTCCGAGCGCCACGTCCCTGCGGATCACCTGTCCGGCGGACAGTTCCAGGCCGCTTATCACCCGGTTGGGGTAGCCTGTCTTGGAGTATGTGACAGTGTAAGTCCCCGGCGGAAGGTCAATGAACCCGTACGTGCCGGTCGCGTCCGTGACTGTGTTCAGCGTGACCGGGCCGCTTATGCTCACGGTGGCCTTGTACAGCCACTGCCAGTATATCGGGTCCGGAGCGCCTGACGCTTTCGTCACCGTGCCGAAGATGATACCTCCGGTCGGGTTCGTCTTCCAAGGCATTTCGGGAATCGCCGCCGGGGAAGCGAATACGGTCGAACTCACTGCGTTGTAGAACTCCGAGTTCGGCCTGCCTTCGTCGTTCGTGGATCGGTAGCTGTAGGTCACCATCCCGTCCGCTCCCGCATCCCGCGCATACTGCATCTGGATGATGCTGTTCTCGATCGAGTTCATGTATGCGCCCTGGCCCTTGGCCATGTGCCTGCCGTAGCGGTGGTCCACGAAGAAGTCCGTCCAGTCGCGATAGTCGCGTGCCGATGTGGGAATGTCCTCGTCCTTGTAGCCCATCGGGGTCAGGAGGTCCAGGATTCCTTCCTCGGCCCAGGCCGGCCAGTTCTGGAAGACGTCGTAGTATGTTGATGTGTTGGTGAAATCATACGTGGGATACAGTCCGCCTCCGCCGGTGAGACAGGCGGACATCTTGATCTGAGGCCTGATCTTCGTGGCCTCGAGATAGCACTTTCTGACCAGGTCCGTTACCTGAGTGCGCCTGTAGTCGCACCAGTTGTCCCACTGCGCGCCGTTGTCACTGGTGGGTGGGTAGTAACCGTATTCATTGTAGAAGCGCTGTCTTGCGATGGGATTGTAGCCCCACTCCGCGCCCATGTAGCGTATGTAGTCGAAGTTGAACCCGTCAATCTCGTACTTGCCTACGATATCCTTGACGACCTCGCACACGTAGCGCTGGACCTGCGGCACTCCGGGGTCGAAGAAATAGCTGGAGCCGTCGTTGTCTTCTCCCGTCTTGCTCAGCATCACCCACTCAGGGTGCAGCGTCCACATGTGATAGGGAGGCGCCGCCCCCCATGCCACCCGCCATATCCTGTAGGTCACTATCCACGCATGCACTTCGATTCCCTCGGCGTGCGCCTTGGTGATCAGGTCCTGAAGCGGGTCCCAGGGCAGCGGCTGGGTGATGTTGGTGGCCCTCGGCTCGTAGGCCGAGTCATAGTAAGCGTCGCCTGCCTTCCTGATCTCAGGGATGATCACGTTGTAGTTGTGGGTCTTGGCGGTGTTCACCAGCGTCGTGACCTGAGACGGGTTCAGTATGCCTTCGCCCCATGTGTCCACCCACATTGCCCTGTACTCCGGCTTCGGCGCGCTTGTCGTAGCGAAAGTAAAGTCGCCCGATACGCCGAGGTTGCCCGCGCTGTCCTCGGACTTGACCCGATAGTGGTAGGTCGTCGCCGGTGAGAGGCCCGTCACGTATGCGATGTGCTGCATCGCCGGCCCCGGCTTCTTCGCGGTCTGGCTTCCGTAGGCGGCTGTAAGGCCGTACTCCACTTGCGATGTAGCGGCCTCGTTCGTGCTCCAGCGGATCGTCGCCGACTTGTAGTCGGGCTCGGCCGCCACGCTGAATATCGTCGGGGGAATGGTGTCTACGCCGCCTGACGGGCAGTAGAATCTGAATGCGTCCGCCATCACGTTCTTGCCCTCGTCACCCCGGTTCGTGATCCGGGCGTATCCGCTTGTACCGGCTAGGAACGAGTATGTTCCGACCTGCACCCACTGGCCGCCGTTGATCTGTTGGTTCACGTAGACGTAGTAGTCTCCGCCTGCCGAGTGTATCAGGTACTCGGCCTGCGTAGGGCGGTTCGTGCCGGCGGGATACCAGGAGTAGACCTCCCAGTCGCTTGCGGTCACGGGGATGCTTGGCGTGTACGTGGCTGTCCTGCCGCCCGACGTGGACTGAGCGCACCAGTAGTAGTCGCTCCCGTATCTCCCGGATGCGGTCGTTCCGGTTGCCCAGGTGCCGACCAGCGTCGCGCTCGGGTTGTCGAGGATTATCTCGATCGGCGCTGCATATCCCTGAGCCGCCATGACGGCCATCATCAGTGCCGCGATTAGGTATCTAGCCATCAAACGCCTTTCTCTCGGTCTCGAGTTCGCCCATCTCGGCTGCGCGGGCCGCCAGGGTGCTCGGCATAAACTAAGCTATCTCGCAATCAGCGACAAGTCATCCACATGCGTCTGCAGCCAGTACCCATGCCACGGTCGCATGATCTCAGTGCTCGGGAAATCCTCTGGCAGCCCTATGTCGTACAGGCTCTGCACGCTCGAATCCCACCAATATCCGATAGAGTTGAGCCAGGCGCCGGCCTGGGCGGCCGATGCCAAGGTCTTCGCCTCCAGCCCGTCGGTCACAAGGAAACTGCCCCACGGCCTCTCGGAGTCGAATGGGTTGCCGAACAGGGTCCATCCGGCCTTTGGGAGAGCTATCAGGAAGTTGCTCGATGCATTGCCGTACACCGTCACATCGAGCTGATGCGCCGAGTCCGCAACGAGCCAGTATCCGTCTCCTCTGAAGACCCGCCCGAACGACTCGGGCGTCCAATCGTCATAGCCTATCAGGCTCTGTGTGCGGTTGTCCCACTGATAGAGCGCCGCGTCAATCGTCATGCCTCCGAAAACGCTCGATGGTGACGGCTCCCAGGGCGTACCGGGGATCGAGACGAGGTTCCACCCGTCGGACACCGCTCCGACCGGCGACTGCACGGCGGTGCCCGGCTCGATCGAGACGTCGTTCTGCTCCCTGGGGATCAGCGTGCAGTGAGGCGCGCCGATAATGCTCTCGATGCCGACGATGCCCGTCACTCGAACTCGGGCATTGAGCGGCGGCGGCGAGAACGGGTTGCCGTCAGCTAGGCCGGAATACCGCACTCTCAGTCCTGTCGCCCCCGAGCCGTCGCTGATGAGGCTGCCGTCTTCAATGTAGAAAATCTTCGACGCGGCGTCCACCGCCGTGACCTTGCCGACGGCCTCGACGAAGATTCCTGCCTTCCCCGCATCCGCGCCCGCCTGCGCCGATGCCGCCGAGGTGCCGGCCAGATCCTTCCCCCTGACGCCGACGGGCGTCGCGGCACCGTGGTCGGCCTCCACGGTATGCACGAGCGGATTGGCGATCACCCGCTCGCCGTCGGCCGTCGTCATGACCGTTCCAAAGACCCTCACCAGGTCGCCCGGGCAGACGAGCACGTCCGTCTGCGAGGGGAGTTCGACGGCGATCCCCGAGGCGTGATTGGCGTCTTCGATGTAGAATCTGTTTCGGAGCTGAGTGTTTCCGGCTGTCACTGTCATCGGCGGCAGGGCGACACCGGAGCCGTCTGGAAGCAGCTTGGCAAATCCCGCGCCTGCGGCCTCCACGCCCGACGCGACGAAGTCCACAGTGCTGACGCTCCCTGCGCTGATGGTCACCGGTTTGGTAGCGTAGAAGCCGTCCTTGCTGACGCTGATGTTGTAGTCGCCGGGAGCCAGGTTCATGTATGCGTAGAAACCGTTGCCGTCGGAATAGGTGCCGTATCCGCCTCCTCCTATGGGCTCTATCATTACCCAGGCGGCGTCAACGCCCTTTCCCTGCACTGAATCTACGATCGTCCCTTTGACGTGACCGACGGTCGGCGAGGTCTTCCACGGCATAGCCGGTGGGCTCACCGGCTGCGTGAATGCCTGAGAGGTCAGGGTAGAGTAGAACGTCGGCTCGTCATCCGCTGATGAGTTGGTGTCTCCGCTGTGCGTGTAGCAGTACCGATATATGCCTGCGCCCTTCGCTCCGGCCGATCTGGCCAGCCCGATCTGTGACATCGTGTTGGCGATTGTATTCAGGTATGATCCCTGCAGCACGCAGGTCCAACGCGCTCCACCGTTCGCCACGCAGTCGCCGATGCGCGTGTTGAAGGTCGTGTTGCTGGTCGTGTAGATCATCGGGTAGTTGCAGTCCATGATCCCGCTCATCATCCAGGACCGCCAGTCCTGGAAACGATACGTGTATGCGTCGTTTCGATCGCCGTATGTGGACGCGCCGATGACGATTTCCGGCCGCGTCTCGAGCGCGTTTGCGTAGACCCTCCGCATGAAGTGTGTAACCTGCTCGCGCCGCCATGCCGACCAGAGCGAATCGGTGTAGTTCGGGACGTACGCGCTGCCCAGCCCGTACCGCACGCGGAACCTGTCGAGAGCGGCGGCGTTGTAGCCGGAGTTCTGGTTGGGATATCGAATGTAGTCGAACAGCAGGCCGTCTATCGGGTAGTGTAGGATCAGGTCCATGGCCGTGTTATAGTTCCACTCGGCGGCGCCGGGATTCCCCGGGTCTGCGTAGTAGCCCTCGCCGCTGAATAGCGTTCCGCCCGTGATGGTCTGCGTGAGCCAGTCGGGATGCCTGTTCATGAGGTGGTCCGGATCGGGCGGCGCGACCGAGGCAATGCGCTGAGCCACCACCCAGGCGTAGACCCGGATTCCCTGTGCGTGAGCCTGAGTGCAGAGGTCGAGGAGCGGATCGTAATCGGCGGCGATGTCGCCTGCCCGGACGTCGCGGTTGGGGCGGGTGGGGAAGTAGTACGCGTCGCCTGTCTTGCGCACCTGCGCGGCGATGGCGTTGAAGTTCCCGCTCTTCGCCCTGTTGACGAGGGCGGTGACCTCAGCCCCGTTCTTGATCCCGGGTCCCCAGGCGGAGACCCACAGCGTGCGGTCCTCCGCGGTCTGCGAGACGCACGGCACCGCGGATGCCAGCACTAGCGCCAGCGGGATCAGCCGTATGAGCGCGGCTCTGAGAGACTCTCTCGTTCCCATATTTCTCGACCTGTACTGCCGCGCCTGCCGATGATGGAATCGCCGTCTCATCTGACAGGCAGGTCTTCACTTGGCCGGGATGGTCGCAAACCGACCTGGAGATACCAGACGCACGCGCAGGCCGTTGGCAGACATGGGGGGACAGACCACGCACACTTGCTGTTCCTAGCGATCGGAGGACAACAGGCCCATCGGCGAGATCACGATTCCCACGTCTCAGGCGGCACACGCAACGTATGGATACCACCGGATGGCGACCAGCCTCCAGTAAAACCGCGCACAATAAGTATATCCTCAAACCCGCTCCTTGTCAACAGAAATGCCAAAAACCCCGTACTAGTACCGGCCGATACGGGGGCCTTCGCGACTCCGAAACAGCGCCTGCAGGTAATAATACTGGTTTTTCGGCCCGCACGGACGCATTTGAGCCGAGTTGTAGTATAATAGCGATATACGCTGGAACAATCTGCCGGACAGATGCGTTCCGGCGCGGGTTGTCGTTCGCCCCGCGCTCCCAAAGGACGCCTTTCCCTTCCCTGGGTCTTCCGGGAGTAGGAGTCTGAGCGTATCCGATCAGTTGCCGGGCAGGTCGACTACGAACAGCCAGGATTGATGAGGAGGATCGGATGAAGCTCCTGCGGTTATGCATCGTGTCGGCGTTGATGCTGGTGATTGCCGCATCCGCCGAAGCAAAGATTGCAGTATATGAGCCAACCGGGTGGGCGCAGAGCAGCCTCGCCAAAGTGTCGTATCGCCTCAACACGAATACCGCTTATGTAATCGTTACCATATATCCTTCCGACGCCAACGGCAACCCTACCGGCCCTCCCGTCCAGTCCGAAACCTATTACAACGAGCCCCGGGGCTATCGAGAGCATTTCTACTACGGACTTACGACCAACCGCTATGTAGCTGTCATTGAGGCGGGGGGTGTCAACGAAGCGGCTTGGCGTCCTCAGGCCGGCATCTACAAGATTGACCAGCCGACCGTCGAGTACAGCCCGCCGAACCCCACCGTCCCGGATATCGAGGGATGGTATGGGATCGGCGTCAACACGAGGGCCGCGAGCCCGTACTTCGGCTACGTCTACTCCCCGCACAAGAGCTATCAGGATATCTATGTCTACCGCGGCGACGGCTCGTTCTTCCGCACGATGAACGACACTGGCGTCTATTGGGGCGCGAGTGCACCGTGGGATGTCTGTGTCGCGGGTGATGACTACTTCTACGTCGGCGACCGCAGCAGCCGGCTCGTATACTGCTGCAAGCCCGACGGAAGCGGGATCGAGTCGGTGTCGCCGCCGGTGACCTACTCCAGGGCTCTGTTCGCCAGGACGGACGTGAGCGGCGTGACCTATGTGTACGTCACGGGCGGATACGGCGACGTCTACCAGGTGACGCTCCAGGCGAACCACCAGACGTGGGGAACGCCGGTGATCATCGCCTCTCTCGGTGGTCTCAGTGACGACAACTTCAAGATCGGTGGTCTGTGGGTCAATTCGGCCGGCAATACGATGTATGTGTGCTACGACGGCAAACTCCACAAGTTGGTGAAGTCCGGCAACGTCTGGGTTGCCGCCGGTTCGCCCTGGCCGGTCTCGATTCCTTCGTGTTTCGATGTTGACATGGCTCACGACGGGTCGAAACTCTGGGTCTCCGCGAACAGGGCATATAGCCCTACTGCAAGCTACCCGATATACCAGGTCAACCCGACGACCGGTGCGGTGACCACGGTCACATACGGCACGGTCACTTGGGGGCACATGGTCAAGACCGATGCGGTGGGCAACGTCGCGTTCACCTACGGTAAGTCTACGCCTACGTGGGGCCAGTACTACTGGGCGATGTTCACGGAACCGGGAACTTCGTCCTACAACACCAGGACCAACACCTTCAACACCACCGGGGATCACCTGCCGGTGATGACGTTCTACACCATGGAGCCTGCGTCGGTCCCCGGCGACAACAGCACCACGGCCACCATGACCGGATGGGTGTACGACGGCGCGGGTTGGGCCGACGCGCAGCAGATTCGAGTAGACCTCGATGCCGTGGGCATCACCGAGGACGTCATCAGTACCACTCGAGTGAGCGCTCCGTCTGATCCCACCGGAAGGACGGCGATCTTCACCGTCCCCGGCCTCAAGGCGGCCGTCGGCGCTAGGGTTGCCGTTCACAACCTGCCCGTTGTCATCACCGACAGTTCCGGCTCGGTTAGTGACAGCGTGCAGCTGCGCGTGACGGGCACGAACGTGACCTTCACCGTCAAGCACAACGAGACCAACCGGCCGATCGCAAACGCCGTCGTACGAGCCACCGGCGGAACTCCGGGACTGCCGGGCTATCCGTTCGAATACACATCCGCGCTGACGAACTCGAGCGGGGTGGCCGTGCTCGAGCTCAGCCAGGGCACCTACCAGGTGCAGGCAGTGAAATCTGGCTACGGAAGCCTGCCCGCAGTTGAGGTTGTCGTGGGAGGCAGCCCGTCGTCCTCCACGCTCTATCTTCGTGCCTGCACCGTGGCCGAGGCGCGCGCGCTGGCGGATTCGACGCAGTGTAACGTCAAGGGTGTGGTCTTTGCTGCGACGTCCGGCCCTTATACATCGCCGAATCCTCCGGCGGTGAAGGGGCTTGCCGAGCGCAAGGACTTGACGAGCTACTGCTATCAATGGTACGTCTGCGACGCGAACAACCCGAACAACGGCATACTCATGGTGTTCCCAATCCCCGAGGACCCGTTCAGCTATCAGATGGATGATCCCGGAGACCCCACAACTTACGTTGGGCCGAGGCCGAAGGTGGGAGATACGGTCAGGGTGACGGGAATGCTCGCAACTCCCAGCGGTCACGAGCGCCGGATTCGGCTTGACACCGCTCTAACCTACGCATCCGACGTGTACTGCAACTACGGCAACATCGGCGGCCTCCCCGCGATGCCGGCGGGTATCACTATTCCCGAGTTCGCGCATGCGAGTATCTCGCAGCATCCCTCCTGGGGCAAGTATGCGATATTGATGGGCGCGGTCGTGCTGAAGAACGTTCCAAACGGAGAGCCCTCCGGGACGTCTTACGGCGATCCGGTGCCCTATTCCGTCATTGCCGACATGTCCGGCAACATGGCCGAGCTGGTTATCGAGACTCCTCTGACGACCGGCGTGACGGCTTGGCCCGAGCCCGGGGCGGTCTACATGTTCCGGGGGCCGATCGGCCGTCGCGCGCGTTACGGCAACGGGTGTATCAGGGTTCGGACCGCCTCCGACATCATGCTCTCGGAGGCCGCCGGGCCTCGCGGCGCGGCGATATCGTCGGTGCGCGAGATGCCGGACGGCAGCTACGTGAATGTGGAGGGCATAGTCTCTGGCGTCTGGGCGACGTGCTTCTATATCCAGTCCTCCGACCGAAGCGGCGGCATCAGGGTCAATATGGATGCCGGGTACTATGTCAAGCGAGGTGACGTGGCGCAGGTCCAGGGCATCCTGGGTGTCACCGACGGTGAGCGCTCGATCGCCCCGACGATGCCTCCCGTCGTGCACGAGACGGTTACTCCTCCGGTGCCTCTGGGCGTGAGAAACCGCGACCTCGGAGGGAACTCTCCGAGTCCGGAGAACCCCGGCGTGACCGACGGCCGCGGGCCGCTGAACGTCGGACTACTCGTGAAGACGACCGGGAAGGTCAACTACACCAACACCGGGTATTTCTATATCCATGACGGATCGAACCGGTCGGACGCCCCCCTGGATGACGGCTCCGGCCACTACGGTGTGCGTATCACGAGCAACACTGTCGTGAATGTCGGGGAGCGTCTGGAGGTGACGGGCGTCTCGACGACGGACACGTGGAATGTGCCCGGTCGGAATATCCCGACGATCATGCCGAGGGATGTGAACGACATCGTTCGTAATCCTGCGCTTAGCGCCGTTTCCAGTCCTGGCGGGACGGTGACGGCCGGATGGAACCTGATCGCGGTACCTGCGATTCCGTCCGACCCGTCGCCGGATGTGGTGCTGTCCGGCATCCCGATTGACGGCGCCCTGTATCGCTGGGAAGCCTCCGTCGGTGGGCTGTATACCTATGACACGTGGACCCCCGACATCTTCGGAGGGATACTGCTCGGTGACGGTTACTGGATGCAGTCACCGTCCGCGAAGACCATTTCCTACCAGGGCCGCTATCAGACCGATGATCAGTGGATCACCCTCCCGACCGCTGGATGGACGCTTATCGGGCATCCGTTCACTCAGAGCCGTGAATGGGAGAACGTCAAGGTCGCGAACGGTATCTATGTGCTCGGAATGTCCGATGCCTCGCACCTTGAAGGCTGGATGAACTCGCTCGGTTACTGGTGGGACAGCGGGTCGCAGGGACTCTACGATTTCGGCCTGCCCGAAGACTGGGTGGCTCAGACCGCACTGGCCCCGTGGCACGGCTACTGGGTGCAGTCCAACGTGGACGACTTGGCGCTGATCGTGCCTGCGAACTGAAACGTGAAGTTGAACGCTGAGAGTTTGAGGTCCGGTTGGGGCGGGAGTGCGTCTCCCGCCCCAACTTCTGTTCCTGCCCGTCACTACTCGGGGCCCATCGGCAGCCCTGTTATGCGAACCACCTTCCACGCCGACGAGGCGAGAACCAGGTATCTTCTGGCAGGCTCCTTCTTCAGCATGATTCGGACAGGCCCGTGGAATACCATGCTCATCCTGCCTTCCTGATACGCGTGCAACGCGACCACCGTCTCTACCTCCGCCGAATCCCCCGATACCGCCAACGATTCCGTCTGCAGCGAGACATCGTATCTCTCCGCCGTGCGGAGCGCCTGGATCAACTGCAGGCGCAGGGCATCCCGGTTGAACCCCGACTCGTCGGAGTAGTCCTCTGACACACACGCCATTGCATCCCTCACGCTTCGCCGTTCGATCGAGGACTCGCCCACCGCCAGCAGCGCTCTGATCTGTTCTTCGTCGGACTGCGGCTGATCGGATGAGTTGACGTATAGGAACGTCCCTGCCAGCGCCGCGACTACGCTTAGAATCAACCACCAGGATCGTTTCATCCGGTGCACCTCCAACTGCCATAGCTCGACCCACTCTTTGGACGATCCTAGCCGGGTTCCAGTTCGTGCACCGGCAGGAATACGAGTCGCGTGTGGGTAAATACCTGCTGGACGCTCGTGGAGGTGCTCCGCTCATGCCCCTGCAGCCGGCGGTTGCATGGACGCCGCATATCGAGGAGATGCTCGCGTCGCCCGGTACGATCGTCATCGTCGGGGCGGTGGACGTCGGGAAGACGTCGTTCTGCACCGTGCTCGCCAACGCCTCATTCGAAGCCGGGATTTCGACCGCTATAGTGGATGCCGATACGGGTCAGTCCGAGATCGGCCCGCCGACCACGATAGGTGTGAGCGTGCTCGAGTCCCCGGTCCACAGCCCGGGCGATCTGCGTCCCCGAGGCCTCTACTTCGTCGGTTCAACCTCGCCCGTTGGGCACGTCACCGCCGCTGTCGCCGGAGTTCGAATGCTGGCCGACCGAGCGAGAGAACTGGGGGCGGACCAGGTCATCGTGGACACTACCGGCCTGGTGAAGGGTCTAGTCGCTCGTCAGCTCAAGACGCACAAGCTGGAGATCCTACACCCGAGGCACGTCGTCGCCCTGCAGAGGTCAAGTGAGTGCGAGCATTTCCTGCGCCTGTTCGACGTGATGGCGGGTTGCGAAGTCCACCGCCTCGATGTCTCTTCGGACGCGCACCCTAAGTCTCAGATGCTGAGGGCTCAGAGGCGCGCTGTCAGGCTCGCGGAGTACTTCAGAGAGGCGCGCACGGTCGAGTTTTCGCTCGATGCGGTGGCTACGAGCGGCACGTACCTACGGACCGGCATCCCCATGGAGCCGAAGTTCCTCAAGTTCGCGTCAACCGTCCTGCGAGCCGAGGTACCCCACGGCGAGTTCATAGGCGGCACATCGGAGAGGCCGATCGGCGTCTACCTCGTTGCCTCTTCCGGCTACGACGCGCGGGGACTAGAGGACCTGAAACAGCACTTCGCGACTTCGGCGATTGTCGTCATACCGGCGATCAGGTACGTCAACCTGGCGGTCGGCCTGATTGACGACAGGCTGCAGACGCTGGCTGTCGGGGTGATCCGGAAACTCGACTTCCGCACGCGTGTCGCTTCGATCCTGACGCCGCTCAGGTCGGTGCATCTGGCGAAGGCAATCCGGTTTGGGGTGCTCAAACTACGGCCGGATGGGACTGAGATCGCGCGCCTTCGACCGGGCGAGGTGTAACGGCTATCCGGTCCTGACATATACCCTCGGCACCCGCCTGCTGATCGCGCAGACGATCTCGTAGGAGATAGTCCCGACGATCTCCTCGGTCTCCTCCATGCTGATCTCCTGGTCGCCCTGCCTGCCGTAGAGCACGACCTCATCGCCGACCGATGCGCCCGGCACGTCGGTAACGTCGAGCATGATCTGGTCCATGCACACTCGCCCGATGATCGGCACTCGTGCACCTCTTACCAGTGCATGGCCCCGGTTCGAGAGTCGCCGGTTGTACCCGTCAGCGTATCCGATCGGGATCGTCGCCACGATCGTCCGTCTGGTGGTGGTATATGTGCGCCCGTAGCCGACGGTTCGGCCCGGCGGAAGTTCCTTCAGGAACGCGATCCTCGACTTGAGGGTCAGGGCCTGCCGGAGCTCGACCTCCCGCGACACGAACGGTGAGTCGTAGAGGCCGTAGAGCATGATCCCCGGCCGGACCATGTTGAAGCAGGAGTTCGGGCAGTTCAGCAGCCCCGCGCTGTTCGCAGCGTGTCTGAGCGGTATGTGGACGCCTTCAGCCTGGACCGCCTCGATGATCCTGGCGAACTCCCATATCTGCTGATGCGTGAAGCTGAGGTCCTCCTCGTCGGCGGTCGGGAAATGCGTGAAGATGCCCTCCAGTTCGACCCCGGGAAGTCCTGCGAGTTCGGCGGCGAACGCTGGTGTGTCTTCCGGCTGAATACCTACCCGTCCCATGCCGGTGTCTACCTTGAGGTGAACCTTGACCGGCTTCCCGGAGGCCCGTCGCGAGAGTTCTCGGGCGAACTCTATGTCGCATACCGTAGGGGCCAGGTCGTGCCGCACGATCTCCGGGATCTGCTCGGCGAATGCCGGCTGGAGGAGCAGGATCGGGACGCCGATGCCCGCGTCCCGGAGTTCGACCGCCTCTTCCACGAACGCGACTCCGAGCATCTCGACGCCGGCCTCGACCAGGAGGCGGCTTACTTGGACCGCGCCGTGCCCGTAGGCGTCGGCTTTCACCGCCGGGCATATCCGTACGCCCGGCTCGACGATCTCTCGTACCTGAGCGAGGTTGAACTCTATCGCACTAAGGTTGATCTCAGCGTGTGTCGGCCTGACCACTCCTACTCCTACTCGTACTCGATTTCCTATCGAAACAACTCCAGCGCAATTTCCGCATACAATCTCGCCGCCAGATGAACCTTCTCCAGCGAGACGTATTCATTCGCCGAGTGCGCGCGTATCAGTTCCCCCGGCCCGAAGACCACCGCGTCGATCCCAAGGCCCGACTGGAACGCCTCGGCCTCGGTCCATCCCCGCCAACCGACGGTCTCTTCATCGGACCTGCCGACGACGCGGTCCAGCACCGAGCGGATAGACTGTATGAGGGGCGAATCGAGTGGTGTATCGAGCGCTCCGCCCCGCTTGATGATCTTGTACTCAGCCTTGTCGCCCCACCGGTCGAAAACCTCCCGCACACGGCCCAGCACCCACTCGACCGTCATCGGCGGAACGAGCCGGATGTCCAACGACGCTTCGCACCGGTCCGGCACGCGGTTCGGCCGGTCGCCGCCTCGGAGTATGCCGAGGTTGAGCGTCGGCGGCCCCACCTTGGGGTGGGGTTGATGGTCGGTCACGGCCTCTCGGAGTTCGGTCACGAGCCGGAACATCTGCTCGATGGCGTTGATTCCCTCCATTGGAAGCGCACCGTGCGTCGCCTTTCCGTGTGTGACGACCTCGAGGAACACCAGTCCGCAGTGCGTCGGGACGATCCGCAGGTCCGTTCCCTCGCCGACTATCGCCATGTCGCACCGATAGCCCTGGGGGATCGCGGTCCGGACGCCCGTCGCATCGCCCTCCTCGTCAACGGAGATCAGCAGGTCGAGCGTGCCGCCGAGCTTGGTGCCCGAGTCGGCGATCGCCTTCATCGCTCCGATCATCGCCGTGACCGACGCCTTGTCGTCCATCGATCCGAGCCCGTACAGCGTGTCGCCCTCGATCCGCGCCTTCGGGATCGAGTCACCGGTCGGCTGAACGGTGTCGCAGTGCGCGTTCAGGCAGAGGATCGGGCTGCCGTCGCCGATGCTCGCGAGGATGTTCCATCGGCCCTCCGTCACAGGATATCGTTTCGTCGCGAAACCGAGCCGCGCCAACTCCTCCTCCAGAAAGAGCAGGATTTCCTTCTCGTGCGGGTACACGCTCGGTATGTCCACCAGCCTTGTCAGCAGGTTGGTTAGATAGCAGTTGTCGATTGGAACGTGCATCTATTCCGCGACCACCGGGTTTCTGAGCACCCCGATCCCCTCGATCTCGACCTCCATGATGTCGCCGACCTGTACCGGGTTCATGCCCTCCGGTGTCCCGGTCGAGATCACGTCGCCGGGAAAGAGCGTGTGGAAGCTCGAGATGTATGATATCAGCTTTGGGACCTTGAACATCAGGCTTCTGGTGTTGTCCTTCTGACGGACCTCGCCGTTCACGCGCGTCTCGATGTCGAGTTCGATCGGCTCCCGGATCTCGTCCGGCAGCACGATCCACGGGCCCATCGGCCCGAACGTGTCGATGCCCTTCGAGCGCACCCACGGGCTCGATAGCTTCAGGTCGTCCCGCTGCATGTCCCGCGCGGTCACGTCATTCATTATTGTGTAGCCGGCGACGTACGACGGCGCTTCCTCCTCGGCGATGTTCGCACCTTCCCTGCCGATGACGACCGCCAACTCGCCCTCGGGGTCCACGCGTGTGAGGAGCTTCTTGTAGACTACCGGTTCATCCGGGCCGATTACGGAAGAGTTCGCCTTGCTGAAAAACACCGGCTCGGTCGGAATGTGATAGCCGCTCTCCAGCGCATGCGCCATGTAGTTGCGCCCGAGCGCCATTATCTTCGAAGGTCGCCTCACCGGGGCGAGAAGCTTGTAGTTGGCGACGGTGTACCTGTCCTCCAAGCCGTGCTTGCGGGCGAAATCGAGCGCGCTTACGAAGGTCTCGACCGTGAAGAGACCCTTCTCGAGCAGTTCCATGGTGGAGTGCATCGGGCACTCGCATACTCCTCGCTCGAGCATTCCGAGGGCCTGGTAGGCGGAAGTGAAATCGAATACCTTTTCGTTGAGCAGGATGCCGATGCTCTCCTGCGGTGAATCCGGGGTGATGTAGCGGACGACTTTCATGTGTCTCTCCTTGTCGCATGATATCCTCCCAATCATAGTCCCGCCCCCGTCTTGTGTCAATCGGTCGCGGAGGAGTTTGCCTGCTCGAAACCGAATCAAAAGGATAGCGTACGTTACGGCGGACGGCGGTTCACGGGGAGGTTTGAGATATGAAGGTCAGCATCATCGGTGGCGGCGGGCGAGTCGGATCGAACGCGGCGTATGCCCTGCAGATCGGGGGGCTGGCGAGGGAACTGGCGATCGTGGATGTCGCCCGCGACATGGCGGAAGGCGAGGCGCTCGATCTCAGGCACGGCGCGTCGGTCGCAGCGTCCCAGAAGATCTACTCCGGCGGCTACGAGGCCTGCGAGGGCTCGGATGTCGTTGTGATCACAGCCGGCCTTCGACGCAAGCCCGATGAGAGCCGCCTCGACCTGATCAACCGCAACGTCGCGCTCTTTAGGACGCTCCTCGACGAGGTGAGGAAGGTCAGGCTGGCTGATGGAGCGATTATGCTGGTGGTCTCCAACCCGGTAGACATCCTGACGCACCTCGCCGTCCAGTCAGGCGTCGTCCCGGCCAAGCAGGTCATCGGCCTCGGCACGGTCCTCGACACAACGCGCTTCCGATCGCTCCTCGGAGAGCACTTCGCTGTCGATCCCACCGATGTGGACGCCCTGATCCTCGGCGAGCACGGCGACAGCATGGTCCCGATCTGGAGCTGTGCCGCGATCAACGGTGTGCCGCTCCGCAGTTTCCCGAACTACGACGAGGCGACCGTCAAGGGCATCTTCGATTTCACCAGGAAGAGTGGCGCCGAGGTCATCCGCCTCAAGGGCGGCGCGGGATATGCAGTCGGCCTGGCGATCAAGGTGGTTGTCGACGCCATCATCCTCGACAAGAAGGCGGTTCTTCCGGTCTCTTCTTTGATACAGGGCTACATGGGTATAACAGATGTGTGCTTCAGCGTGCCGACGGTGGTCGGGCGCCGCGGAGTCGAGAAGCTGATCGAGATCGCCCTCTCGGACGACGAGAAGGCGGCGCTCATCAACTCCGCCGGCGTCCTGAAGCAGACGATTGCTCAAGTGCAGTGATCGGTTGCGGCAGGGCCGCGCATACTTCCTATGCGTCCCATAGGTCTCATCGAGTAGGTGCACAGTGCTGATCAAGTGGCTTGGCCACGCGAGTTTTCTTCTGCAGGCGGCTGATGGGACGAAGGTCATCACCGATCCGTATCAGTCCGGCGCGTACGGCGGAGGAATCATGCATCGTTCCATCGATGTCGAACCGGACATCGTGACGGTCTCCCACGACCATTCCGATCATGGCTACGTCGAGGGAGTTCCGGGCAGATTCGAGGTGGTGAATACTCCGGGCGACAGGACCATCGCGGGTATCGCGATCAGCGGCGTGAGCGCCTTTCACGATCCGGACAAGGGTGCGATCCGCGGCCCGAACATGATGTTTACGGTCGCTGTTGATGGTGTGAGGGTCGCTCATCTCGGCGACCTCGGACATGAGTTGAGGGCCCAGGAGGTTGAGCAGATTGGGCAGGTTGACGTGCTGCTGATCCCTGTCGGCGGATACTATACCATCGGCCCGGAGCAGGCGTCACGGGTTATCGAGATGCTGAAGCCGAGGGTCGCCATCCCGATGCACTTCAAGAACGAGAAGGTCAACCTCACCATCGGCCCCGTGGATGATTTCCTGAGAGGAAAGCCGAATGTCAGGGTACCGGGCGTCTCCGAGATCGAGGTGACCAAGGACACGCTCCCCGCCGAGACGGAGATAGTCGTCCTGAAGCCTGCTCTGTGAAAGTCCGGCAAGGTCCGGGGTCCGATCTGTCCGACGCGACCGACGCGTCCGACCGCCAGCCTGCCATGAGAGACATACACGCTTCCACGATCACCGACGCCGTCGCCGAGTTGTGCATGACTGCCAACTATGCGCTCGGCGACGACGTGTTCCAGGCCCTGAAGGACGGCGCCGCGAACGAGGAGTCGCCCGTCGGCCGGGAGGTACTGGCACAGCTCGTCGAGAATGCCGATATCGCCCGCGAGAAGCAGGTCCCGATGTGCCAGGACACAGGCTTCGCGGTCGTTTTCGTCGAACTCGGGCAGGAGGTCCACATCACCGGCGGCCTGCTGACCGACGCGATCAACGCCGGGGTCGCGAAGGGCTACACCGAGGGCTACCTGCGCAAGTCAATCGTCGGCCACCCGCTCGACCGGAAGAACACCGGCGACAACACGCCCGCCGTCATCCACACGGAGATCGTGCCGGGTGACAAGCTCAAGATCACGGTCGCGCCTAAGGGCGGCGGCAGCGAGAACATGAGCGGCGTCCGGATGCTCAAGCCGTCCGACGGCGTCGAGGGCGTGAAGCGGTTCGTCGTCGAGACGGTCAAGGCCGCCGGATCGAACCCGTGCCCGCCGATCATCGTCGGAGTCGGCATCGGCGGCACGATGGAGAAGGCGGCGATCCTGGCGAAGAAGTCGCTACTGAGAAGGGTAGGGGAGCACAACGCGAATCCCACGGACGCGGCGCTCGAGGACGAACTCCTGGGGCTCGTAAACGACACGGGCATCGGGCCCGCCGGCCTCGGAGGGCGGATCACCGCGCTCGCGGTCAACATCGAGACGCACCCTTGCCACATCGCCGGCCTGCCGGTCGCGGTCAACATCCAGTGCCACGCCGCCCGGCACAAGGAGATCGTGCTGTAGGGGCGTGCCTTGTTCCGCCCATAGGTCACATAGGTCTCATGAGTCCCATGTCAGACGCAATCATGCTCCGCACTCCACTGACCGACGAGGATGTCACCACCCTCCGCGCCGGAGACCGCGTCCTCCTCAGCGGCGTGATCTACACCGGTCGTGACGCCGCCCACAAGCGGCTGTTCGAGCTGCTCAAGGAGGACAAGCCTCTCCCTGTCGATCTGCGCGGGCAGGTGATCTACTACGTCGGCCCGACGCCCGCGAAACCCGGTCGCGTCATCGGTTCGGCCGGACCGACGACGAGCGGCCGGATGGACGCCTACGCCCCGGCGCTGATCGCGTACGGCCTCAAGGGCATGATCGGCAAGGGACTCCGCACGCAGGCGGTCCGCGACGCCATGCAGGAGCACAAGGCGGTCTACTTCGGCGCGACCGGAGGCGCTGCGGCGTTGATCTCTCGGCGCATCGAGAAGGCCGAAGTCGTCGCATACGATGACCTCGGCCCGGAAGCGATCCACCGGCTGGAGGTCGTGGACTTCCCGCTCGTCGTGGTCAATGATGCTTACGGCGGGGATCTCTATGCGGAGGGCGTGAAGGCGTACGCTCGATGATTGAAGTCGAACATCGAACATCGGACCCTTCACGAATCACGAATCACGAATCACGCCACCAGCGTATCCTCGGCCAGTACTTCACCCCGGAGCCCGTCGTCGCGCTGTGCTACCGAATGCTCCGCGACTTGGATCCCGACACGACCAACCCGAGCATCATCGATCCCTCGTGCGGGTCGGGTGCGTTCCTCTCCCACGCACTCGATCGCGGGCTTACCACTCCCGACCGTCTCTTCGGCGTCGAGAAGGACCCCTCAGTCGCTGAGACCATCCATCTGAGCGGTGTCAGGATCTTCATCGGCGACGGCCTCAGCCGGTCGAGCAACTGGCGCCCTGCCAAATCCGAAATCCCCAGTCCGAGATCCGAGATGGCGTTCGACTGGGTCGTCGGCAACCCGCCTTTCGGCAGTCGTGGGGAGAGCGACGTCGAGCCGGTGAAGGCCCACTTCAGCGTCTGGCGAGCAAATGGGGTGAGAGGTTCCTCCCGCTACCCGATCGAGATCCTGTTCCTGGAGCGGTTCGTCCAACTGGCGAAGCCGGGAGGGCATATCGCCGTCATAGTCCCCGATGGCATCCTCTCCAACGCGAGGCTGTCATACGTCCGCGAGTGGCTCTGTGAGCATGCCGAGATCATGGCCGTCGTCAGTCTGCCGCAGCGTACATTTCACCGCCAAGGAACCGCCGCCAAGGCGTCCGTGCTAGTTCTTCGCAAGAGGCACAGAATCGAAACGGACGAACGGGAATACGGGGGCGTGGAACTATGGGAGTATGCGGGTGTTCTGCACCGACTCCAGCACTCCCCCGTTCCCCCGTTCCGCGCGGGCGATCGGCTCGACCCGGCCTACTATCACCCCGATTTCACCGAGAACGCGCGATTCCTCTCGGGCCTCCCCGCTGTGGTCCCGCTCGGCGATCTGATCGGGTTCACTACCTATGGTGCGGTCGGCTCGCGCAAATACTCCCAATCCGGAGTGCGCTATATTACGCCTGCGAACCTGCTTCTGGACGATGAGGGGTACACCGTCGGCGTGGGTGTTCACAGTCCTGAGCGTTTCGTGGCGGAGGGATCGCACAGCGATCCGCCGAGGAGCCGCCTGCGCAGAGGCGACCTGCTCCTCGCAAACAGCGGGGTAGGGTGCATCGGGCGGGCGGCCGTCTTCTGTTCGGACGAGCCGTGCAACATCAGCCAACACATCAACCTCATGCGGCTGGCAGGGATCGAGCCAGAGTACGTCGCCGCCTACCTGCAGACGCGGTTCGGCCGCCTGCAGATTCAGCGTGAGAAATGCGGCGTCGGTGCGTGCGGTATCAACTTCGACCGGATCAGGGGCATTCTGATGCCGGTCCTGCCCGCAGGTATCCGCCGAGAGGTTGTCCGGCGGTACGCTCGAGGCAAAGTCGGGAGAGCCGTCGCGCTTCTCGAAGGAGGCATCTCATCGGAGGGGGCCTGCCGATGATACTTATCACTGGGGGAACGGGGTTTGTCGGAAGCCACGTTGTCAGGGCGTTGACCGAGGCCCGTCTCGAAGTGCGGTGTCTGGCCCGGACCCCTGCGTCCATCGAGGGCGCGTCGGTGGTAGTCGGCGACGTCACCGATCCGGGTTCGCTCGCGGATGCCGTCTCGGGTGTCGAGACTATTGTCCACCTCGTCGGGATCATCCGGGAGCGGGGCCGCGCCACCTTCGAGCGAGTCCACGTCGAGGGTACGCGAAACGTCATCGAGGCCGCCGGAGCTCGCGGCGTCAGGCGGATCATCCACATGAGCGCGCTCGGCGCCCGACCCGACGGCGTATCCCGCTACGAGACGACCAAATGGCAGGCGGAGGAACTCGTGCGCGCGTCCGGCATGGAGTGGGTCGTCGTCCGGCCGTCTGTGATCATCGGCGAGCGGGGCGAGTTCACCGGCATACTCCGCGATCTCGTCACCAGGCCTCCCGTAATCCCTGTCATCGGCACGGGGACGTACAGGCTCCAGCCGCTCTACGTCCGCGATCTTGCCCGCGCGTTTGTCAGGGTGCAGGCCGACGGCTCGTTGTGGGGGAGCGTCTACGAGTTCGGCGGGCCGGAGCAGTTGACGTTCAATGAGATGCTGCGCGTCACAGCAGAAGTCCTCGGCGTGCGCAAGCCGATGGTCCATCTGCCGCTCTGGCTCATGAAGCCGCTGATAGCGTCTATGGAGCGCCTGACCGCCCGCTTCCCGATCACGAGCGACCAGCTCGCGATGATGGCCGGCGACAGCGTGACGGAGCGCAACGCGTTCGCCGAGTCGTTCGAGATCGAGCCGACACCGTTCCGTGAGGCGCTGGAGCTCTCCCTCAAGACGTGAGACCTGAGCGTCCCATCAGACGAGGAAAAGGCCGGGGGTCGCTCGACCCCCGGCCTTCGATCGTTGCTCTGAATGACGACGAGGCTAGGCAGTCTCTTCTTCGATCTTGGCCGGAGCGCTTGTGTCCACGTCCAGACCCCCTCGCTTGCTCCAGAGGGTTGCACCCACCAGAGCCAGGATTGCCACGATGGACACGACCGCTCTAGCCGTAATGGACATGTCCGCGAGCGAGATCGGCGCCACAAGCAGCGCGACCAGGTTCATGACCTTGATCAGCGGGTTCAGCGCCGGGCCGGCGGTGTCCTTGAACGGGTCGCCGACGGTGTCGCCTACCACCGCAGCCTTGTGCTCGTCGGTGCCCTTGCCGCCGAACATGCCGTCCTCGATCTTCTTCTTGGCGTTGTCCCACAGCCCGCCGGTGTTCGATAGCATGACGGCCATCAGCTGACCGGAGAGGATCGCGCCTGCCAGGAATCCGCCGAGCGCCTCGAATCCCAGGGCGAATGCCACCAGGATCGGAGCCGAGACGGCGAGGACGGCCGGACTCATGAGTTCCTTCTGCGCCGCGGCCGTGGAAATCTCGACACACCGCTGGTAGTCCGGCTTGCCCACGTCGGAGCCCGAGCGCGGATCGTAGTCCATGATGCCCACTATCTCGCGGAACTGGCGGCGGACTTCCTCAACCAGTTGGAATGCCGCGCGGCTTACCGCGTTGATCGCGAACGAGCAGAACAGGAACGGCACCGCTCCGCCGATCAACAGGCCGATGAACACCTCGGTCAGGTTGACCTGGATCGCCGTCAGGCCGGCATCGGCCATGAACGACTTGAAAAGCGCGGTCGCCGCGATGACCGCGGTCGCGATCGCCAAGCCCTTGGTCAGAGCCTTGGTGGTGTTGCCGACCGCGTCGAGCTTGTGGACGATCTTGTGGGCGTTCGGGCTGACGCCTTCTTCCTTCAGCGCGCCGGACATCTCGAAGACGCCGTTCGCGTTGTCCGAGATCGGGCCGTAGGTGTCCATCGCGAGCATGAAGCCGGTTGTCGCCAGCAGTCCGAGCCCGGATAGCGCCACGCCGTATGCGGCCATCATCGGATCCTTGAAGAGCAGTGCCGAGGCCAGGATGCTGACGCAGATCGCTACCACGCCCCACACAGCGGACTCGAGCCCCGATGCGAACCCGCTGAGGATGATCGTGGCAGGTCCGCTCTTGGCGGCCTTTGCCGCCTCGGTGACGGGCTTCTTCTCCGTCGCCGTGAAGTACTCGGTGGTGCGCTCTATGACGAGAGCAAGAATCACGCCCATGAGGTTCGCCGCGGCGAACTTCCACCAGGCGATGTCAACCCCGTGCGCCTGCACGGGATGAACTACTCCAAAGACATACCAGGAAACGACGAAGAAGCCGAGTATGGCGAATGCCGCCGAAACCCAGTAGCCTATGTTGATCGGGCGCATCGGGTTCATGTTCATGTCGTCTTTGCCGACGACCGAGTAGATGCCGATGATCGAGGCGAAGACGCCGACCGCTCTGATGAGAAGCGGGTAGACGACCAGCGCCAGCACCGCGGCTCCTCCGCCGACGACCGCGTGCGCGGCCGCCCCGAGGATGATCGCGGCGACGAGAGTGACCTCGTACGACTCGAAGACGTCCGCGGCCATGCCGGCGCAGTCGCCGACGTTGTCGCCGACGTTGTCTGCGATGGTGGCGGCGTTCCGGGGATCGTCCTCGGGAATACCCTGTTCCACCTTGCCTACCAGGTCGGCGCCGACGTCAGCGGCCTTCGTGTAGATTCCTCCGCCGATCCTCATGAAAAGGGCGGCGAGACACCCGCCGAAGCCGAAGCCGACCAGCACCTTCATGGATTGGTTGCCGAATAGGAAGAACACGATGCACGCGCCGAGCAGCCCCAGGCCGACGGTCGCCATGCCGGAGACGGCGCCCGAGCGGAATGCGATGTAGAGAGCCTTCTTGTAGCTGGTGAGCGCGGCGTTGGCGACGCGGCAGTTCGCTCGAACCGCCATCGCCATGCCGATCAGGCCGGCAAGGTACGACGCGGCGACTCCCATCACGAAAGCGACCGCGACGCCGATGTAGAGCGGCATCGCCGTTCCCTCGACGTTGTACGCGGGGTTGTTCCTGTACAGGAATATCAGGCCGATTGCGATGGCGATGACAAACCAGATCATGGTCTTGATCTGCTTCATCAGGTAGGCCCAGGCCCCTTCCTGTACCGCGCGGGAGACCTCGATCATTCCCCTCGAACCGGGGTCCTCCTTCGAGATCGAAACGAACCACTTGGCCCCGAAAAGCAGGCCTATGATAGCGCTGACGAATACGATCCAGATCGCGGGCATCATCATGCCGAGTTCACTGAATACTGGCAGTTCGATAGCCTCGGATGCGTGTGCGATGCCTCCTGAGGCAATCATGCCGATGACTGCGGCCGCAAGCGTAACCGGCCGGCACAAGAGCCGACGACCGATCTCCGAGACTCGCCCGGATGCGTGAAGCATAGTAGATACTTCCCCCTCTCTCAGATTGGGCAGGCCTGCCATTTCATGCCTGCTCTGAACGGTCTTGCGCCGATGTAACCGTGTACATCGGCGCCGGGATACCGAACAAGGTCAAAACCCTACAGATTATAGTGGCACTTCCCGGCGATGTCAACCTGGTGGACAAACCCCCTGCGGTTCGGTATAATGACCGCGCAAAGAAGTCGTCCAGCGTCGGTTGATCGAGGTGGCGGTGTGACTAACGGGTGCGAACTGGCGAGCGATGCCTCAGAACGGGCGATGGGGAAGAGCGTCGGCGGATTCCTTGAGTTCATCGGAGAGGCCACCCTGGTCGGCGGCGGGGCGATCAGGCGCATCCTCCAGGCCGACGTCAGTCTGCGCGACACGATCTGCCAGATGGCGGCCGTCGGGGTCAATTCGATACCGATCGTAGTCGTTACGACGGCTTTCTCGGGAGCGGTTCTCGCCCTCTACACCACTCAGTTGCTGGTGCAGTACGGCGCCGGGAACCTGGTCGGCGGTGGAGTCTCGCTCTCGGTCACGCGCGAACTTGCACCGGTGCTCACGGCGATCGTCGTGGCGGCCAGAGCGGGGTCGGCCATCGCGGCCGAGATCGGCACGATGAAGGTTACGGAGCAGATTGACGCCCTACGTTCCATGGGCACGAGCCCCATCCAGTACCTGGCGGCCCCTCGGTTGCTCGCCCTGGTGATAATGCTGCCCGTGCTTACCATGATGGGCATGATAGTCGGCAGCTTCGGGGGCTACCTGGTCGCCACGATGAACGGAGTGTCCGGGTCGAGCTGTCTCAACTCTACCAGGATCTGGCTCGATTTCTACGATGTGGCGATGGGTCTGCTCAAGACGGTTTTCTTCGGCGCGTTTATCGCGATCGCGGGAACTCAGCAGGGACTTGCCACTTCAGGCGGCGCGGCGGGAGTGGGTCGACGGACGATGAACGCCGTCGTCATCTCGATGATCCTGATCTATATCTCCAACTTCTTCCTGGCGTATGTCATGTTCGGGCGCAACACGCCGGGCTTCTGAGGCCTCGCGGCCGCATAGGGGCTGAGTTGATTACCGTAAGGGGACTACACTACCGGGTTGATGACAGGGATATCCTGCGTGATCTCAACCTGCACATCCGGGCGGGCGAGACGGTGACCGTTATGGGTATGTCGGGATCGGGGAAGACTACCCTTTTGAAGATCATGTCGGGACTCATTCGGCCGGCGTCCGGGCAAGTGATACTCGACCAGACGGACATCACCCGCCTGCCCGAGGAGGAGTTGAACCGCGTTCGCCATCGAGCTGGCGTGGTCTTCCAGTACGGCGCCCTATTCGATTCGATGACCGTCTTTGAGAACGTCGCTTTCTCTCTGGCGAGGCACACCAGGCTCGGCAGGAAGGAAATAGGCGACATAGTCGCGGAGAAGCTCGATCTTGTCGGTCTCCCGGGCACTGAGGAAATGCTCCCGGCTCAGCTGAGCGGTGGTATGAGAAAGCGGGTAGGGTTGGCTCGGGCCATCGCCATGAACCCGGAACTCCTGTTCTACGATGAGCCCACCAGCGGACTCGACCCGGTGATGACGCAGGTTATCGGCGACCTGATAGTGGATATGAGAGACAAGCTTGGCGTGACCTCGGTGGTGGTCTCGCACGATATCAAGAGCGTCTTCTCGATCTCCGACAGGGTCGCCATGCTTCATGACGGCACGATTATCGCCTTGGGGAGTCCTGACGAGATTCGCTCCTCCAGTGATGAACGTGTTCAGCAGTTCATCCAGGGCCGGGCCGAAGGCCCCATCAAGCCGTCGGTGAGGGAGTGAGGGTAGGGTATGACACTTAGTCCTGCGGCCAGAGTAGGCATATTGGTCCTGTTGGCTGTCGCGGTCCTTGCGGGCGTCTTCCTGTTCCTCAAGGGTTATACGTTCAGCCGCAACAAGTACAGCGTCCGCGTGACATTCGACAACGCACTCGGGATCATGCCGGGTGCTGAGGTGCGCATGGCGGGTGTCACGATCGGGCAGGTTTCGAGCGTGACGCTCAACGACGATCAACGCGCGAAGGTCGTGCTCGACATCAACCGCAAGTACCGCATTCCGGAGGGTTCTCAGTTCGCGCTGCAGAGCGGCATTCTCATCTCTCAGCAGCTTATCGAGGTGATCCCGAACCGCGAATCATCGCGCTTCATGTCGGACGGCGCGACTGTGGAAGGCGTCATTCCCGCCAGGCTGGAGGATATGATGCCTAAGGCGCAGGAAGTTCTCGAGAACCTTGCGGATGCGACGGCGAGTCTCAAGGAAATGATGGGCGATGAGAGGCTGAACGCCGGCATCGCTCAATCGGTGGCCAATATCGCCCGCGCTACCGGGGAACTGAACGCGATAATGGCGTCCGCCGGTCAGACTGTGGTACGCTCCCAGGACGACATTGATGCTATCATGTCCAGCTTGCGCTCCGCCGGACAGAGTGTGCGAGGAATGACCGCGGAACTGGAGTCGTTTGTTGCCGAGGGTGTCATACAGGGAGACCTGCGGGATACGACGGCGTCTGCGCGCCGTTCGGCCGAAACGCTCGAACGGGTCGTCTCGAGCCTCGAGAGGAGCGCCTTGGGAGTCGAGAGCCTGATGACCGATCCCAAGTTCCACGAGGACATCCGCCAGACAGTCGCCGAGACAAGGGCCGCCGTCGGCGAAGCCCGGGAGACCATAGACCGGGTCAACAGGGTCTTCTCCGCCAAGAGGCCGAGCTTCAAGTCACCCGCCGAGGGGGTAGACCTCGATGTGCTGTATCTGCCGGGCGATGACCGTCTGCGCGCCGAACTGACGACGAAGGTGCCTCTGCGGGGTGATGACTACATCAGGCTTGGGCTGTACGACGTCGGGGCCGGCAACAGGCTGATTCTGCAGGGCGCGAAGCCCCTCAACAGCCGGACGGATCTGCGATACGGCTTCTACTCGTCCAAGCTGGGCCTGGGGCTCGACCGCCGCTTCTCCGGGATGACGTTCGGCAGCCTGGATTTGTACGGTGCGGAGCACATCAGGCTCGATGCTAAGGCCGGCTATCGTCTGAACGACGACTGGTCCGTGCTGCTGGGCGTGGACGAACTGCTGGGCGCGAACAGGGCCGGGCTGGGCGTGCGCCTGACAAGATAGTCTGCGGTTTTCGATCGAGACAAGTAGAAAAACAAGGAGGAACCATGAGAGTCATACTGGTCCGTGAGGTGAAGAGTCTGGGGAAGCCCGATGACATAGTCAACGTCTCGGAGGGGTACGCCCGGAACTTCCTGTTTCCGCGGCATCTGGCCGTTCCCGCCGAGGGCGGGCACATGACCGAGTTGAACCGGCGCCGTCGGACTGAGGAGCAGAAGGGCGAGAAGCTCGCCGAGGATGCAAAGTCGCTCGCTGAGAAGATCGAGGGCAAGCAGGTCACGATCAAGGGCAAAGTCGGGCAGGGGACGAAGCTCTATGGGGCCGTTACTCCGGCCGACATCGCCGAGGCGATTCAGAACGATCTTGGGGCCAAGGTTGACAAGAGGAAGATAGATTCTCACGAGCCGATCAAGTCCGTCGGCACGCACGATATCCGCATCCACTTGCACCGTGACGTCACGGTCGGCATGACGGTAGAGGTAGTGGGCGAGTAGCGCCCCCGCTCACGCTCGTGGTCGTACCGGCGCCGTCACCCTGGCGGTTGCCGGTGCCCGCGCCAATCAGGAACCGCAATGCAGCTAACTCAGTTACTGGACAGAGTCCCGCCTCAGAATCTGGAGGCCGAACAGTCAACGCTCGGCTCCATGATGATTGACCGCGCCGGTCTCGAGAAGGCGATGGACATCCTCAGACCCGAGGACTTCTATCGGGAGGCCCATCAGGTGATCTTCAACGCCCTCCTGTCGCTGGCGGAGCGCAGCGAGGCGGTTGACATCATCACCATTCAGGAGGAGCTTCGAGGGAGCGGCAAACTGGAAGCCGTCGGCGGCATCGAGTACATCATGTCGCTGATTGACAGTGTTCCCACCGCGTCGAACGTCGAGTACTACGCTCACATAGTCGAGGAGAAGTCCATCCTCAGGCGGCTCATTGACGCCTCGATGCAGATCATCGGAATCAGTCACGGCGAAGTCGAGTCAATAGACGATGTGATGGACCGCGCTGAGCGGATGGTCTTTCAAGTCTCCCAGAGACGCGTCGGACAGTATTTCTCGCCGATCAGCTCCCTCTCTCAGGAGGCCTTCGAGCGGATCGAGAAGCAGTACAACGAGAAGGCCAAGGTCTCCGGTCTGCCGACCGGTTTTCGCGATCTCGACAACATCACCTCCGGCCTGCAGAACTCCGACCTCGTGATCGTCGCCGCGCGGCCCTCGATGGGTAAGACCGCGTTCGTGCTCGACATCGCCCGGCATGCCGCGGTCAAAGAGCAGAAACCGGTGGCGGTGTTCAGCCTCGAGATGTCGAAGGAACAACTCACACTTCGCCTGATCTGCTCCGAATCGCACGTTGACGCTCACCGACTTAGGACCGGCTACATGGAGAATCGCGACTGGCCGAAGCTCGCGGAGGGAGTCGGGAGGTTGTATACCGCCCCCATCTTCATAGATGACACCACCGACGTCACCGCGCTGCAGATGCGGTCCAAGTGCCGGCGGCTCAAGGCCGAGCACGGGCTCAGCCTGGTTGTCGTAGACTACCTTCAGCTCATGCAGTCTCACCGGCGGGTGGAGAACCGCACCCAGGAGATAGCGGAGATGGCCCGCGCGCTGAAGAGCCTCGCGCGCGAGATGCAGGTCCCGGTGATCGCATGCTCGCAGCTCAGCCGTGCGGTCGAGCAGAGGCAGGACAAGCGCCCGATGCTCTCCGACCTGCGCGAGAGCGGCTCCATAGAGGCCGAAGCGGATCTCGTGATGTTCCTCTACCGCGCCGACTACTACAAGCGCAAGGAGATTGCGGTGGACGAGGACGGAGTGCCCGCCGAGGAGCCTCCCGCCGCCGCCGATGACTCCGAGCAGGAGAAGGGTGTGACTGAGATCATCATCGGCAAGCAGCGGAACGGCCCCACCGGCATGATCAAGCTGAAGTTCCTTCAGCAGTACGCATCGTTCGGCAATCTGGCATCACCCAGGGAGGCACGCGAATGAGAGTCCTCATCGTCGGCTCAGGGGGCCGCGAGCACGCATTGGCCTGGAAGGCAGCGCAAAGCCCGAGAGTCGAAAAGATATACTGCGCCCCCGGCAACGCGGGGACGGCCCAACTCGCCGAGTGCGTTGATATCAAGGTCACGGACACCCCGGGCATCGTGGCGTTCTCGAAGGAGCAGGCGATTGACCTCGTCATCATCGGCCCCGACAACCCGCTCTTCGACGGCATGGCCGACGCTCTCCGTGCCGCCGAGGTTCGAACCTTCGGCCCCGGCAAGGCCGCCGCCGCTATCGAGGGCAGCAAGGTCTTCTCCAAGGAGTTGATGAAGAAGTACGGCATCCCGACCGCCGATTTCCGCGTCTTCGACGATCCTGCCAGGGCGAACGCATACATCGAGGATCTGTCCGGCGGGTCCCAGGATCTGCCGATCGTCGTCAAGGCCGACGGGCTGGCGCTCGGGAAGGGAGTCATCATCTGCGACACGAAGTCCCAGGCGCTCGATGCCGTAGACGACATGATGGTGAAGAAGGTCTTCGGCGAAGCGGGCGAACGCATATTGGTCGAGGAGCGCATCTCCGGCCAGGAGGCCTCGCTGATCGTCATCACAGATGGCACGCACGTTGCGCCCCTGACTCCCGCGCAGGACTACAAGCGCGTCTACGATGGTGACAAGGGCCCTAACACCGGCGGGATGGGTTGCTACTCACCCGTGCCGGTCGTCCCGCCGGCGATGTACGATCAGTGCATCGAGACCCTCATCAAGCCTGCCGTCGCCGCGATGAAGGCCGAGGGTCGCACCTACACCGGCACCCTCTACTGCGGAATTATGCTCACGGCAGAGGGCCCTCAGGTCATCGAGTACAACGCCCGGTTCGGCGACCCCGAGACACAGGTGATGCTCCCTCTGCTGGAGACCGATCTGATCGAGTTGATCGAGGCTTCCCTGGATGGCCGGCTCGACTCGCTCGACGTGAAATGCTATAATGGCAGTGCAGTCTGCGTTGTGCTGGCGTCCGGCGGATACCCCGGCAAGTACGAGACGGGCAAGCCGATTACCGGCCTCGATGAAGCCGCTGCGGTTGAGGGCGTAACCGTCTTTCACGCCGGCACCAGGATGGTTGACGGCCGGACGTTGACTGCCGGAGGGCGCGTGCTCGGAGTTACCGCGGTCGGCAGATCGTTCCGCGAGGCTCGGGACAGGGCATACGTCGGCGCCAGCAGGATCAAGTTCGAGAACATGCACTTTCGCACCGATATCGGCGCGCGCGTGATAGAGTGATCCTGTAGATTCCATACGACCCGTGAGTCCCGTCAGACCAGTACTCTTCCCCGGAGGGCAAAGAACCGTTGGCCGGCAAAGTCGCGATAGTCATGGGGAGTGATTCGGACCTCCCGGTCATGCAGGAAGCAGCGGATATCTTGAACGACCTCGGCGTGGAGTGCGAGGTCAGAATAGTCTCTGCGCACAGAAGTCCTCATCTCGCGGCGCGGTTCGCCGAGGGTGCCGAGGATGCCGGGTTCGACGCGATCATCGCCGGGGCGGGCGGTTCGGCCCACCTCGCGGGAGTCATTGCCTCGCTCACGCCTCTGCCGGTCATCGGCGTACCGATCAAGACGGTACTGGACGGACTCGACTCTCTGCTTTCCATCGTGCAGATGCCGTCGGGCGTTCCCGTAGCTACCGTCGGTATCAACGGCGCGAAGAACGCCGGTGTGCTGGCGGCTCAGATTCTGTCGCTCAAGCATCCCGGGTTGCGTCAGAAGATCAAGGATTACAAGAGCGGACTCGAAAAGAGCATAGAGGAGAAGGGCAAGAAACCGGTATGATCCTACGCTACTCGCTCCCGAAGATGAGGGCCATCTGGGACCAGCACAACCGCTTCCAGGCGTGGCTCGACGTCGAGATCGCCGTCGCTGAGGGGCTGGCGCGGTACGGTTACATCCCCGCGGATGCCCCCGCGAAGATCAAGGCCGGCGCGAAGTTCACGGTCGAGCGCATCCTCCAGATCGAAGAGACCACCCAGCACGATGTGATGGCTTTCGTGAAGGCCGTCACGGAGAACCTCGGCGAGGAGGGAAAGTACGTCCACTACGGTGTTACCTCCTATGATATCGTGGATACCGCGCTGTGCCTGCTGATGAAGCAGTCCGCCGACCTCATCATCGAAGACCTCGGTCACCTCGCGGAGGTCGTGGCGGAGAAGGCGCGGGAGCACAAGTACACCCTCATGATCGGGCGGACCCATGGAATCCACGCCGAGCCGATCACCTTCGGGTTCAAGCTCGCTGGATGGTACGCGCAGGTCCTCCGCGACCTCGAGAGGATGCACTCCGCGCGAGAGGCCATCAGCTTTGGCAAGGTCTCGGGTGCGGTCGGAATATACGCGAACATAGACCCCCGCATCGAGCAGTATGTTTGTGACACGCTCGGCCTGAAGGTAGCGGAGCACTCCACCCAGATCATCGCCCGCGACCGCCACGCCGAGTACCTCACTGCGCTGGCGATCATCGCCGGTTCGCTCGAGAGCTTTGCTACCGAACTGCGAAACCTTCAGCGCACCGAGATACTCGAAGTCCAGGAATACTTCCTCAAGGGTCAGAAGGGCTCGTCGGCGATGCCGCACAAGCGCAACCCGCGCCTGTCGGAGCAGGTTGCCGGTCTGTCGCGGGTCGTGCGCGCGAACTCGTTCCCGGCGCTCGAGAACATCGTCTCCTGGCACGAGCGCGACCTGACCAACTCGTCCGTCGAGCGAATCGTCATCCCGGACAACTGCATCCTCGTTGACTACCTGCTGCACACGTTCGCGCGGGTCGTCGAGCGGATGGTCGTCTACCCGGAGAACATGACTCGCAACATGCAGCAGATGGGCGGGCTCGTCTTTTCGGAGCGGATCATGCTTAAGATGGTCGAGAAGGGCCTGTCCCGCGAGGAAGCCTACGTCATCGCGCAGGAGAACGCCGCGAAGGCCTGGGCCGGCGAGAGTTTCCGGCACGCCCTGGAGTCCGACCAGCGTGTTCTCGGCCTTCTCAGCAAGCACGACCTTGACGAACTGTTCGACTACAAGCACCATGTCCGCAACGTTGACGTGGTCTTCGAGAGGTTGGGGCTCTGAGTCCTGTGATCAACAGGGGGACGTACTACATTGTCAGATTCACTCGACCGGCCACGTGAACAATGCGGAGTATTCGGTGTCTACGCTGAAGGCGAGGATGTCGCCAGGCTGACGTATTTCGGCCTGTTCGGCCTCCAGCACCGAGGGCAGGAGAGTGCCGGCATGGCCGTGTCCGACGGCCGGACGGTGCGCGTTTTCAAGGACATGGGCCTCGTGACTCAGGTCTTCGACGAGCACATCCTGCTCGATCTCAAGGGCCACATCGCCATCGGGCACAACCGCTACTCCACCACGGGATCGAGCGTCCTCTGCAACGCCCAGCCGGTGGTCTGCGAGTCGCCCTGGGGCACGATCGCCCTCGGCCACAACGGCAACCTCATCAACACCTCGGAGCTTCGCGCCGATCTCGTCGCTCAGGGCGAGACGTTCGAGTCAACCAGCGACACCGAGGTCATGGCGCGGCTGATTGCCCGCAGCGGCGAGACCACCATCGAGCGGGCCATCGAGGATATGATGCACAAGGCCAAGGGCTCGTATTCGCTGGTTATCCTCGCGCAGGACAAGTTGATCGGGGTCAGGGACCCATACGGCATCAGGCCGCTCAGTCTCGGACGGCTAAACGGCTCCTACGTCCTGTCGTCCGAGACGTGCTCGCTCCACCTCGTCGGCAGCAAGTACCTGCGCGAGGTCGAGCCGGGTGAGATGGTCGTCATTGACACGAACGGCATCACCGAGACTCAGGTTGTCCCGACCAAGCGCCACGCGCTCTGCGTCTTCGAGTTCATCTACTTCGCGCGGCCCGACTCCCACATGTACGGCAAGACGCTCCATCTCGCCAGGCAGCGGATGGGCCACGAGTTGGCCGAGGAGTGCCCCGCTCCCGGCGCCAACGTCGTCATCCCGATCCCGGACACCGGCACGCCCGCAGCTATCGGCTACGCGCAGGCCTCGCGGATACCCTACAGCGAGGGCGTCATCAAGAACCGCTACGTCCACCGCACGTTCATCGAGCCTGATCAGCGGATGCGCGAACTCGGCGTGCAGATGAAGTTCGCCCCGCTCAAGGAGACGCTCGCGGGAAAGAAGATAGTGATGGTCGAGGACAGCATAGTGCGCGGCACGACGACCGGTCCGACGATCAAAATGCTGAAGGATGCGGGCGCCCGGGAGGTCCACGTCAGGATCAGCTCGCCGCCGATCAAGTACCCGTGTTTCTACGGCATAGATATGGCCAAGCAGAAGGAACTGATCGCCTCGGGCCGAACGAACGACGATATCAAGGACCACATCGGTGCAGACAGCCTCGGGTACCTGAGTATTCCGGGCCTGGTGAAGGCCCTTGGTTGCAGGCGCGACAAGTTCTGCCTGGCCTGCTTCGATGGAAAATACCCCATCGAGATTCCCGAAGACCTCAAGGTGTGCAAGTTTGCGCTGGAAGACGGCGGAGATCAGCCTGCCGACCACGGCAAGACCGCCGTTCTTAGCCACAGGAAGCCGAAGTCGCGGGCGAGTTAGCTCACGACCCCCGTCGTTCTGAGCGAAGCGAGGAATCCTGTTTCGACCGCGGGAGGTTCTCCGCCTCGCTCCGAATCACGGTGATTGGAGGAATCCACCATGGACGACATCTCGACCTACAAGGATGCGGGAGTAAACATAGATGCCGGCAACGAGGCCGTTCTACGCATGAAAGAATACATCCGCGGGACGTTCACGTCGAACGTGCTCGCCGATGTCGGCGCGTTCGGCGGGATGTTCAGGCTCGATCTGGCGGGTATCAGCGAGCCCATATTGGTCTCGAGCATAGACGGCGTCGGCACGAAGCTGAAGATCGCCTTCTCCATGAACAAGCACGACACCATCGGCATTGATCTCGTCAACCATTGCGTCAACGACATCCTGGTCCAGGGCGCCAGGCCTCTCTTCTTCCTCGATTACTTCGGCACCGGGCAACTGCTGCCGTCCGTGGTCGTGGATGTCGTGAAGGGGCTCTCGGAGGCGTGCAAGGCTCACGACTGCGTTCTGCTCGGCGGGGAGACCGCCGAGATGCCGGGAATGTATCTCGCCGGCGAATACGACCTCGCGGGGTGCATAGTCGGCGTCGTTGACCGGGAGAAGATCGTGGACGGCTCGAAGGCCCTTCCCGGCGACGTGCTCATCGGGCTCGCGTCAAACGGCCTGCATACTAACGGCTTCTCGCTGGTGAGGAACATCTTCCTCGAGAAGGCGAAGCTTCGAGTGGACCAGTTCGTGCCGGGCCTGGACATGACTCTGGGCGAGGAACTGCTGCGTCCGCACAGGAGCTACTGCCGATCGGTGCAGGCGATCCTCGGCGAGTTCGATGTCCACGGGATGGCCCACATCACCGGCGGAGGCTTCTACGACAACATCCCGAGGGCGCTTCCGGCGGACTGCCAGGCCGTGGTCGAGCGCCGGACCTTCACCCCGCCGACCATCTTCCAGCTGATCCAGGAACTTGGCAACGTCTCGGATCGAGAGATGTACCGCGCGTTCAACATGGGCATCGGCTTCGTGCTGATCGTACCCAAGGAAGATGAGAGCGCGGTTCTAACCCGCCTGGCTGAGATGGGCGAGACTGCGTTGTACATCGGCGAGGTCCGCAAGGGCAGCCGCGAAGTCCAGATCGTCTAGACGTTCGTAGTCGTGCTCCAAATCGTAATCGTAATCGAAGTTTTCGATTACGATTACGAGTACGATTCACGAGTAGGAGGGCGTCGCATGAGCATCAACATCGCCGTAATGATCTCCGGCCACGGCCGTGGGAGCAACCTCCAGGCGATCATAGACGCCTGCAAGGACGGTCGCATTGACGGACGCGTCGCCGTCGTCATCGGCGTCAAGGACGATGCGCCCGCCATGCAGCGCGCCCGCGACAACGGCATCCCGGCGGTCGAGGTGCGCCCCAAAGAGTTCGACACCGACGAGGGCTACGGCCGCCGAATCATGGACTTCCTTTCGGAGCATCAGGTAGACCTTATCTGCCTCGCCGGGTACATGCGCATCCTGCCCCTGGAGATCGTCAAGGCCTACCGCGCGCGCATCATGAACACCCATGCCGCGCTGATCCCCTCGTTCTGCGGCAAGGGTATGTACGGCGAGCACGTCCACAATGCCGTGATCGAGTACGGCGCGAAGGTTTCCGGTTGCACGATACATTTCGTTGACGAGCAGTACGACACGGGCCCGATCATCATCCAGAAGTGCGTCCCCGTCGAGGAGGGCGACACTCCCGAAACGCTCGCCGCCCGAATCCTGCCCTTGGAGCACCAGTCCTACGTCGAAGCCGTACAGCTCTTCGCCCAGGGCCGTCTCAAGGTCGAGGGACGTATTGTTCGCGTGCTTCCGTCTGTGTAATCGTTTTCGCAACCCCTTTACGAACCCGTTCTCCTGTGGTATCATATCCAACGACTGACTTAGTTGTCGCGACGACGCGGGCATGTCGTGCCGCGTCGCCTTATTGTGTCAGGCGGCAGAAGTTTACTAAACCAAAGAACGCAGAGATACAGAGGGAACAGGGCATTTGCTTAGAATGATTCCTGTTTTTCCATCCCCTTCCGTGCTTCCGTGTTCTTAGAAAGAATCGAGGGAGATTCAGAATGTGTGGAATCGTAGGATTCGTTGGAAGCAGGAACTGCGTCGAGTCCCTGCTTGATCAGCTCTCAAAGCTGGAGTACCGCGGCTACGACTCGGCCGGAGTTGCCGTCGTCAATGACGGTGGGCTTGAGGTGGTTAAGACCGTAGGCAAGATCAAGAAGTTGCAGGCCATCACTCAGGACCTCAAGGGCACGCTGGGCATCTGCCACACCCGATGGGCGACCCACGGCGCGCCTTCGACCCCGAACTCGCATCCTCACACGAGCTGCGACGAGAGCATCGCGGTCGTGCACAACGGCATCGTCGAGAACTATCTCGATCTTCGGGCCGAGTTGATGGAGCAGGGCCACGTCTTCAAGTCCGAGACTGATACCGAAGTCATCGCGCACCTCGTCGAGAAGCACTACAAGGGCGATCTGCTCGAGGCCGTCCGCGGCGCCGTGAAGGAAGTCGAGGGCTCGTACGCGATCGGCGTCGTCTGCAGCGGCAATCCGGGCATGCTCGTCGCCGCGCGCAAGGACAGCCCGCTGATCCTTGGCGTCGGCGAAGGCGAGAACTACATCGCCTCCGACATCCCGGCCCTGCTGGGACATACCCGCTTCTTCAAGGTGCTCGAAGACGGCGACATGGCCGTTCTGACCAAGGACGGCATCACCCTGAACTCGGTCAGCGGCGCGCCCGTCGAGCGCGAAACGCTCGAGATCACGTGGGACGCCGGAGCGGCTGAGAAGGGCGGCTACGAGCACTTCATGATCAAGGAGATCCACGAACAGCCTGCCGTCATCAAGGACGCCCTCCGAGGCAGGCTGACCGCCGATGATACGATCAACCTTGAGGAGATGAAGCTCACTCCTGAGCAGCTCCAGAAGTTCAACCGCATCTACATCGTGGCATGTGGCACGGCATACTACGCCGGGTGCGTCGGCAAGTACTTCTTCGAGAAGGTCCTCGGCGTGCCGGTAGAGGTGGACCTCGCATCCGAGTTCCGATACAGGGGACCGATCCTGGACGACAAGAGCCTGGTCATTGCCATCAGCCAGTCCGGCGAAACCGCCGACACGCTGGCCGCGATCCGACTCGCCAAGCAGCACGGCTCGACCACGGCCGCCGTCGTCAACGTGGTGGGAAGCTCGCTCTATCGAGAGTGCGACAGTATCCTCTACACGAAGGCCGGCCCGGAGATATGCGTCGCCTCGACCAAGGCGTACATCACCCAGATCATCGGCCTCTACGTGATGGGTGTCTTCCTGGCTCGCGCCAGAGGGACCATCTCTGCCGAGCAGGAGAAGGAATACGTTCGGGAGCTTCGCAAGTTCCCCGAACTGGCCGCCGAAGCGATGAAGACCGAGGAGCAGATCAAGGAGATCGCCAGGGCGCTCTCCCCGAAGGAGCATGCGTACTTCCTCGGCCGCGGGCTCGACTACGCCGTCGGCCTCGAGGGCGCGCTGAAGCTCAAGGAGATATCCTACATCCATGCCGAGGCATACGCCGCCGGCGAGATGAAGCACGGCCCGCTCGCCCTCATCACCGACGACACATGGGTCATCGTTCCGATCACCCAGGAGCACGTCCGCGAGAAGACCATCTCCAACGTCAAGGAGATGCAGGCTCGTGGCGCGACGATCCTTGCCCTGCTCAAGGAAGGCGACCCCGACCTGAGCGAGGTAGTGGACTATGTGGTGTGGGTGCCGAAGATGGCCGACCTCTTCATGCCTGTCCCGACGATGATCCCTCTGCAGTTACTCTCGTACTGGACGTCGCAGATTCTCGGTCGCGAGATTGACCAGCCGAGGAACCTTGCCAAGAGCGTGACCGTAGAGTAGGGAATGATAGCGGCCGATCGCGGCCCAACGGATGCGCGTGCCCTGACGACTTCCGTCGTCAGGGCATCGAGTCCGGTGCGTTGTGAAGGAGGCGATTCCGATCGCCGATTCAGGGAACGCATTCCTCATCATGAATCCCGCCGCCGGCCAGAAACTTCTGGCCGATCCCCGCGCGCAAGTCGAGAGCGCCTGCCGGGAGTGCGGTCTGAAGTGCGAGATCGCGCTGACGGAGAGGCCGGGCCACGGCACGCAACTCGCGCGGGAGGCGGTCTCATCCGGACACGCCCTTGTCGTCGCGGCGGGCGGCGACGGCACGGTCAATGAAGTCGTGGCCGGCATGGTCGGCGCAGACGTCTCCCTCGGCATCATCCCCATCGGTACTGTCAATGTCCTCGCGCGGCAGTTCGGCATTCCCATGAAGGTTCGGCCGGCCGTAGAGACACTGGCGTCTGGCAAGGTGCGCCGCATTGACATCGGGCGCTCGAACGACCGCTATTTCACCCTGATGGCCGGTTTCGGGTTCGATGCGGAGGTGGTCGCCGGGGTGCTCAGACCGCTCAAGGACGTGATCGGCGCGTCGGCGTACGTACTCAAGGGTCTCGAGATGCTCTCCAGGTACGAAGCCACGGATCTGACGCTCGAAATGCCGAACGAGACGTACTCCTGCCGCGCCTACCTCGTCGTCGTCGCCAACTCGCCGACCTACGCCTACAAGCTCCGCCTTGCCCCGTACGCCTCGACGGAGGATGGGCTGTTTGATGTGATCGTCTTTGAGGAGCAGTCCTCCTCCAAGCAGATCGGTTTCGCACATCAGATAGTGGATGTCCTGATCAGAACGCACGTTCACAACCCGGCGGTAAAGTACTTCAAGACTCCTACGGTGACTGTGCGGTCGCATCCCGACGTCATGGTGCAGCTCGACGGCGACGCGTGCGGCGTGACCCCGGCCGAGGTCTTAATCCTCCCGCAGGCCCTTCCCCTCATCGTCCCCTAGGACTACTACTCGTACTCCTACTCGTACTCCTCGTACTCCCACTCCTACTCGTACTCCCACTCCTACTCGTACTCCTGCTCGTACTCGTACTCGCACTCGATCCGGTCCAACCACCGCCCGCCCGCCGCGTCTCCGCTCTCCGATGACTCGGGCTCGGATAACAAAGAAGCCCCGGGGAAGAGTCCCCGGGGCTTCGGGCGGAGGAGGTGATCGCTGGCGCTAGAACTGCCTGGTGAACGATGCGGCCACGAATCTCGGGGGTATCTTGACGCTGGGAGCGCCGTCGTAGTCCCGGTCCAGGGCCGCGCGGCTGTTGAATATGTTCGCGATGCTGAAGTTCATCGTGCCCTGAGGCAGCCAGCCTCCCGACACCTTCCGCCCGACGTTCAGGTTGAAGGTGAGATGCGAGCCGACGCGTCGGCAGTTCGGCGCTGTATCGGTGGCGAGGTTGTACCGCAGGCCGCTGCCGTACTCGCCCATCAGGCTGTACATCCAGTCGCCGCCCTTGAAGTTCGCCACTCCGACGAGCGTGTGCCGCTGGTCCCAGTCCACATAGTTCATGTCGTCCGAGGTGATCGTCTCCCGGTCGTTGTTCGCCTGGGCTTTGGCGCTCTGGTACGTGTAGGAGAGCCATCCCGACCAGTTGTCGCTCATGCGCTTACGGGCCTGGAACTCGATCCCCTTGCTGACTCCCTTGCCCAGGTTCTCGAATGCCCTCGGATACCCTTCCGGGTCCGTCGGATCGAGCGAGATCACCTGCAGCATATTGTCGAACTCCCGGTAGAACGGGGTCACGCTGACGGCCAGGTTGTCGGCCACCTGGCTCTCCCAGCCGATGTCCCACTGAGTCGCCCGCTCCGGCTGGAGGTCGGCGTTGTCGAGACCCATCCAGTCAATCCAGTCCGGGTTGACGTAGTTGCGCTCGACGGCCTGTGTGTACACGAACTGGATCATCTTGCCCCACGATGCCCGCAGGTTGGTCCTGCCGTTCATCGCGTAGGTCAGGCCGAGCCTCGGGCTGACCTGAGACTCCGATGTGTCGTCGTTGATGACCTTGTCGTACTTCATCCGGTCATAGCGCAGGCCGGCCTCGAGCCCCATCATGGAACTCAGCTTCATCTGGTCCTGGATGAACCATGCTGTCTGCAGAGTGTCAGTGTTGGCCGTGTACTCGTAGTCGCCGTACGGCGGCACGATCACCCAGTAGCTGTTCTCGCTCTTCATCCACTGTCCGCCCACCTTGAGCAGGTGTCTGTCGTCCAGTTGGTTCGTGTAGTCGAACAGCAGGCCCGTAGTTGCGGACTCGGCGTCCCACCACGTCCCGACGTCGTCCGAGATTGCGTCCAGCTTCCAGGCGTTGCGGAAGTAGTACGGCCGCAGTGTGAAGAACGAGGACGAGTTGATGGTGTGGTTGTAGGTCAGGGCGTGCAGCACGTAGCTCTGGTTCACGAAGTCCTGCTCTTCCGGGATCTCCACCAGCCCGCCGGTCCCGTAAGTCCATGTGTGGGCGGTGTCCATCTCGTACTTGCCCTGGCCGCTCGCGGTCAGGAACGTCAGGGCTCCCCTGCCGCCGATCGGGTGGGCGAACTTTCCGATCAGGTCCATGTTGTCCTGGTTGATGTAGGACATGCTCTCCAGGTCGCTCTTCTGCATATATGCGCCGACGTAATACTCGAGTCCGCCGGTCGTGCCTCCGCCGATCTCAGGGAACACGCAGGAGTATGAGTTGCTGCCCCCGGTCATCTCGAGCGCGACCCCCGGGGCCGTGCGGCCGGTCTTCACTACCTGGTTGAAGACTCCGCTGATCGCGTTGCCGTACTCCGGCCTGTATCCGCCGGTGTAGACCTCCATCTTGTCCATCCCCAGGGTCATTAGGTTCGTTCCGAACCCGTTGGTGACCGGCTCCGTGATCGGTATGCCGTCCAGCATGTAGCCGATCTGGTTGACGCGCCCGCCGCGGATGTGCGGGTACCCGTCGGCATCGGCCACTACGCCCGGCTGGGTGAGGACGATCGAAGGCGCCTGGTAGCGGCTAGAGGGCTGGCCCAGGATCTCCTTCTCCTGCTGGGAGCTGACGACGTACATCGTCGGCACCACGTCCGGGCGGACCATCGGCCTGCTCTCCGAGACGATAACCGTCTCCTCCTCCGCGACCGCCGTCTCCATCGCGAAGTCCGTCGTCGCGGTCACGTCCATCAGCACGGAAACCTGCTCCGATATGCTGTCGGAGTAACCGACCAGGCTCGCTGACACGGTGTAGTCGCCCGGCGGCACGTTCGTGATGACGAAGTAACCCTGCGAGTTGGTCACTGTCGTCAGTCTCGTGCCCTCCACGATAACGTTGACGCCGGCGAGTTTCTCGCCGGTCGCGCCGTCCGTGATCGTGCCCGCGATGATGCCGGTGGTGCCCGCGTAAACGGGCATGCTGAAACCGATCACCATCTGCAGCGCGAACGCCGCGGACACGACGATGCGAAGAAATCTGCTCTTTTTCAAGCTCCTCCCCCTCCTGTTGCTCGATACAGGGCCGTCGGCGGTGCTTCGGCCCACGACCTTCCGTACTGCAATCCGCCCTCCCGGGTCGTAGATGCGCGTCATACACTGTTCCGCACTTCGATTTTCGGTATTCCTACTGGGTTTCCTTAGGTATTCCTGCTGGGATCGGTTGTCTTCCCATATCATCTCAGTCCCCCAGGATGCCGCTTGTTGCTTTTCGATTTTCCCTATGCTATAATCTGTGCCGTGCTCCGGCCCTGACGCATTCCAGTAGCTAGAGAGTTGATCGCAATGACCAACCGTAGGGTTACCACACTCGTCTTCCTGGCATGTCTGCTGACTGCGACCGCGTGCGCGGCTCCCAAGCCCAAGGTTAACCCGAAGCTTGCGAAGGTCTACGAGACCCTCGCCGCCGAGGTGCAGGCGTCCAATCTCGCCCGCACCGTCGAGCTCTTCGCGGCCAAAGGCTCGCGGATCGCCGGCTACCCCGGATGCGAGTCCGCCGGCGACTACATCGAGCAGCAGTTCAAGCAGATCGGCCTCACGGACGTCAAGCGCGAGCCCTTCTACGCTACCGTGCCCGTGGACGAGGGCGCATCGCTTACCGTCAGCGGCAAGTCATACCGCCTCCACTCGATGTGGCCGAACCTCGTCCGCACCACCCAGCTTCCCCGCGAGGGCATCGGCGGCCCGATGATGTACGCCGGCTCCGGCAAGCTCTCTGAGTTCGACGGCTACCCGGTCGAGGGCAGCGTCGTCCTGATGGAGTTCAACTCCGGCTCGGAGTGGCTCAACGCCCCCAGGCTCGGCGCGACGGCAGTCGTCTTCATCGAGCCGGACACGACGATGCGCGGCGAGGCGGAGGCGAAGTTCATCTCGATCCCGATCTCGATCCCGCGCTTCTGGATCTCGAAGGCCGATGCGGCGTCCCTCCAGGCGCTCTGCGCGAAGGGCATGCCCAGGGTCAAGCTCACCTGCGACTCGAAGTGGAAGCGGCTTCCGACCAGCAACATCACCGGGGTCATCCCCGGCAGCGACCCGAAACTGCGCGATCAGATAATCGTTATCCAGGCCCACTACGACTCGACCTCCGTCGTCCCGAGCCTCGCCCCCGGCGCGGAGAGCGCGTGCGGCATCGCCTCGATGCTGGAGCTTGCCCGCATCTACAAAAAGCATCCGCCCGCCCGCACAGTCTGGTTCATTGCCACGAGCGGGCACTTCCAGAGCCTGCAGGGCATGCGCGAGTACCTGGAGCTTCACCTGCCCGAACTCCAGAAGCCCGGCGCGGGCGCGAGGCTCGGCGCGTGGTTCAGCCGATGGATCCCCGGCATGAAGCGTCGGACCGTCCGCAAGCCGCCGCACATCTACCTCATGGCGGGCCTCGATCTCACCAGTCAGACCAAGGGCGTCGGCATATTCTACAAGGGCTACTTCTACGACTTCCGCGAGGACATCCAGAACAAGTTTTCGGACATAGCGCGCGTCTGCCGCGAGAATTCCGAGGCGATCGGCGCCGTGCTCGGCTTCGACCCGGCGAAGGCGTTCGCGGACGGCGTGAACCCGATCGCCGGCAAGAACTGGCGCAACTTCATCCCCGGCAAGATCGGCCTCGATGCGGAGGCGTGGACTCTCGCGGGCGCGCGAGGCATATCGTTTGTCAGTACCGACGACTCACGCGCGCTCGTGGATACCCCGTTCGACACCGCGGACAAGGTGAACTTCGCCAACCTCGCCCAGCAGACCCGGCTGCTCGCGTGCCTCTTCAGCCACATTCTGAACGACACGAACGCGCCCGAGGTCGTGGACGCGCCGAAGTTCCCGATCACCGAGCCCTCGATCTTCTCGCGAATGACGCTTCAGGGAGGTTTCGCGCGGCTCGAGGGTCAGACGCTCATCCTGAACCTGAAGGAAGGCTTCATCCCGAACTCCCCCGTCACCGGCTCGCTCGTCGTCATCCGGCACGTCGGCCTGAACAAGACGCTGATGGGCGTCCGCGGCAATATGATCGGCATGGTGGACGACAAGGCGAAGTTCTCTTTCCCCGGCGCGGCGCCGCTTACCGCCTATCAGGGCCCGGCGCGCATGACGAACGTCGCCGCCTACAAGCTCGATCCGAGCGACGGTGAGATCACGTTCTCCCCGGATATGGGAGTGTTCGGTGCCGACTATTACCCGACTGCCGTGACGGTCGCCTCGGGCATCAAGGATATACCGATCGTCCTCTTCAAGTGCAAGGCGACCTCGGTCTTCGACCTCATTGACCCGCAGGCCCTTCGCACCTTGCCGATGATAGACATCTACGACGGCGCCACGAACGGCCGCCCGCGGATGTACGGCTACTCTCTGGCCGTGCCGGAGTGGCAGGTGTCACACGTGGAGGACGTGGCCGTCATCTTCACCATGCCGGAGACGCGCCTCAAGATCGTCATGGCGGCCGGCCCTGCGGCGGTCAGGCTCGTCCTCGTCAACTCCACCAAGGAGGAGCCGGAGGGCAACGGCTACCTCGTCGGCAACGGAAAGGCGATCATCAACACATCCTTGAAGGTCGCGCAGGACATGTGGAACCTCGACGAGTTCCGCATCCGGCGTCTTGAGAAGTACCGCATCATCAACGAGGGAATCAACGAGCTTCACGGCCTCGCGGGCGGGGAGATCAAGCTCGCGGAGTCGGCCCTCGCCGCGAACCAGTACTCGACGTTCGACGCTCACTCCAGGGCCGCGTGGGGCTATGAGGCTAGGGCGTACCCCGATGTCCAGAAGACCGCGAAGGACGTGGTCAACGGGGTGCTGTTCTACCTCGCGCTGCTCCTTCCGTTCGCCTACTTCTGCGAGAGGCTGTTCTTCGCGTTCCCGGACCTCAAGCGGCAGATCATCGGCGTGTTCGGCATCTTCCTGATCATCTTCATGCTGTTCCGGTACTTCCACCCCGCGTTCGACATCACGATGAACCCGGCGATCGTGTTCATCGCCTTCATCATGCTGGCCCTCAGCGTGATGGTCACGGTGCTGGTAGCTAACAAGTTCGAGGAGCAGTTGAAGGCGCTCAACCGCAGCATGAGCGGCGTGCACAAGGTTGACATAGGCCGTATGAGCATCGCCGCCGCGGCGTTCTCCCTAGGCATTTCGAACATGAGGCGCCGCAAGGCGAGGACCGTGCTGACCTGCATCACCCTGGTCCTCCTGACGTTCACCGTGCTCTCGTTCACCTCCATCGTCCAGACGATGCGCTTCAACAAGGTCCCCGCTCCCGGCAAGCCGGCATACAACGGGTTGATGCTCCGCACCGCAATGTGGGAGCCGCTCCAGGAACCGGCCGTCCGTCTGTTGAAGGACGAGTTCGGCGAGACCCGGGCGGTCGCTCCGAGAGCATGGTTCTTCGGGGCGTTCCTGGGAGAGCAGACCTTCCTCACCCTGAAGCGAAACGACAAGACCTACGACGCGAAGGGCGCGGTCGGCGCTTCTCCGGAAGAGGACAAGGTCACGGGTATTACCAAAGCGCTGGTCGCCGGTCGGTGGTTCAACAGCCAGGACACCTACTCGATGGTCGTTCCCGGCGCCATCGCAAAGGCGCTGGAGATAACCGACGAGGATGTCGGCAAGGCCAAGCTCACGTTCAGCGGGGTCGAGTACACGGTCATCGGGATTCTCGACAACGCGAAGGTCAAGGCGATTACCGACCTGGATAACGAGACGCTGACCCCGGTGGACTTCATCCTGATGAACAAGCTCACGTCTCAGGGCAAGTCAATGGGCGAGGCCGGCTTCCGCGAGTACACGCACCTCGAGCCGGATACCACGTTCTTCGTTCCGTATCAGACTCTGATCAACCTCGGTGGTGAGATCCGCTCGATCGGCATAGACTTCGTGACGCCTGACGAGGTCAAGACCGTTCTCGACAAACTGATGCCGAGGCTCGGCCTGAACCTCTACGCGGGGCTCGGCGACAGGACCTACCGTTACAGTTCGATCGCCACGAAGTCGGGCAAGGGGTTCGGCACGGTATTCGTGCCGATTCTGATTGCCGCGCTGATCGTCCTCAACACGATGCTCGGATCGGTCTACGAGCGCGTGAAGGAGATCCACATCTTCAGTTCGCTTGGTCTCGCGCCGAACCACATCGCCATGCTGTTTATCGCCGAAGCGATGGTCTACGCGATCCTCGGCGCCGTAGCCGGCTACCTGATCGGCCAGATCGCTTCTAAGCTGATATACACCTTCAACCTCTTGGAGGGCCTCTATCTCAACTTCAGCTCGCTGTCGGCGGTTCTCTCGACCCTGATCGTGGTTGCAGTCGTGTTGCTCTCGACGATCTACCCCGCAAGGAAGGCTTCCGAGGTCGCCACGCCGGCCATCGAGCGGAGTTGGAAGGTTCCGGACCCGGTCGGCGACGTCTGGCAGATAATGCTTCCGTTCGCGGTCACCGGCGAGCAGGCGAAGGGGGTCACGAGCTTCATCTCGGAGTGGTTCGCGGCCTATGAGGAGTACTCCGTAGGCGATTTCGTCACGCAGGATGTGAAGACCTCACTGCGCGAGTGCGAGCACGGCGCGGCCCACTGCGTCCACTGCCGAGCGTGGCTGGCTCCGTTCGATCTCGGCGTGAGCCAGTACGTCACTCTGGAGACGGTCCCCACCTCGATGGAGGACGTCTACGAGGTTCATCTGACAATCAACCGCGAGAGTGGTGACATATCGAACTGGAAACGGGTCAACCGCAGGTTCCTCAACACGCTCAGGAAGCAGTTCCTGATCTGGCGGACTCTGCGAGCCGAAGAGCGCGACAAGTACTTGTCGGGCTCACAGGCCGACACGGCGGCGGTCGGCGCCGGTCGTCCGGCCGTCGAGCCCGGCCCGGCGGGATAGGGGGAAGACGCAACCTTGGCACCTGAAGCTAGCGGCATGGAAGACGTCAGGGAACGCATAGAGGAGTCGACTGACACGGGTGAACCGACGAAGTTCGAGGACGGGTTCACCATTAAGACGGTCATCGGCGCGATCTTCGTGGTGCTGTTCATGCTGCCCGGAGCGCTGTACCTCGGACTCGTCGCGGGGCAGGACCTCGGCCCGGCGGCTCAGTGGGTGACGATCGTGCTTTTCGCCGAAGTCGCTCGCCGCTCGTTCGTGCCGCTGAAGCGCCAGGAGATATACATCCTCTTCTACGTCGCCGGCGCGCTGGCTCACATGAGCCTGGGCGACAGGGGCATCTCAGGCGGGTCGTTCGGTGGGCTCATATGGCAGCAGTACTTCGTCCAGTCGCCTCAGGCCCAGCAGATCGCACACGAGATCCCGAGATGGGTCGTTCCCGCGCCCGGATCGCGCGCTCTCATCGAGCGGACCTTCTTCGACCCGGCGTGGGCCGTTCCCATCATGTTGCTCGTCGTCGGCGAGATCCTCGGCCGACTGAACTGGCTCGGCCTCGGGTACATACTCTTCCGTGTGACATCCGACACCGAGCGGCTCCCGTTCCCCATGGCTCCCGTCGCGGCGTCCGGGGCGACCGCTCTCGCCGAGGCAGGCTCGAAAGAGGAGTCCTGGCGCTGGCAGGTCTTCTCCATCGGCACCATGGTTGGCCTCGTCTTCGGGTTCTTCTATCTCGCGGTGCCGATATTCACCGGCGTACTGCTCAGCAAGCCTCTGATGCTGATACCTATTCCGTTCATAGATTTCACCCGCAACACAGAGAACATACTCCCGGGCGCGCTTACCGGCCTCAGCGGCGACCTGGGCAACGTATTGATCGGTTTCGTGCTTCCGTTCGAGATAATGGCGGGCCAGATTGTCACCTCTATTGCCTGCCAGATCTTCACGAACCCGATTCTGTACCGCCACGGGATGCTTCCGACATGGCGCCACGGCATGGGCACCATAGACACGCAGATATCCACCAGCATTGACTTCTGGATGAGCGTCGGGATCGGTGTCGGCGTCGCAGTTGCGGTGATCGGCATATTCAGCGTCATCGCCTCTGCCCGAAAGGCCAGCAGGGCGATGAAGGAGAAGCGCACTGCCGATTACTCGATCCCGGAAGGCCGCGGCGACTTCCCGATCGCTCTCGCGGTCGGCGCGTGGCTCTTCGCATCTCTCGGGTACATCACGATCGCGCACAGGCTCGTCCCGGCGTTCCCTCTGCTGTTCCTCGTCGGTTTCGGTCTCTTCTACTCGCCGCTGATGTCCTATGTCTCCGCCAGGCTGATCGGTCTCACCGGCCACGGTGTCGGCTTCCCGTTTGTGAAGGAGGCCGTCATCATCAAGAGCGGCTACCAGAAGGCGGATATCTGGTTCGCGCCGATCCCGATGTACGATATGGGCTGGGCCGCGCAGAGATTCCGCGAGGTCGAACTCACCGGCACGAAGTTTACCAGTATCCTGAAAGCAGAGTTGTTTATGCTCCCGATCATGCTGATCTCGAGCTTCATGTTCTGGGCGTTCTTCTGGCACACCAGCCCCGTCCCGTCGCCGCAGTTCCCGTTCGCTCAGAAGTTCTGGCCGCTTCACGCTACGATGCAGAGCATCTGGCTGACGGCCAACAAGCCCGGCGGGGCCAACTGGTTCATGAAGGCGCTCAAGCCCGATGTGGCCGTCTACGGCGGCATAGCGACTTTTGCTCTATACGGTGCGACGGCCGCCCTGAAACTGCCCGTGCTGTATTTCTACGGTCTGGCAAGCGGAGTGGGTATGCTGCCGCACGCGATAATCCCGAGATTCGGCGGCGCGCTCCTCGGACGCTACTACTTCGCGAGACGCTTCGGGCTCGAGAACTGGCGAAAATACACCCCCGTGCTCCTGGCGGGGTTCTCCTGCGGCATGGGACTGATGGGCATGAGCGCCATCGCCCTCGCCCTGATCTCTAAGTCGGTGTCGTACCTGCCTTACTAGCTCTTTGACATCGGGCGCTCGGAGCCTATAACATATATGAACGATACTGACCGCCGAACGATCGTAGCCTGGCACGGTATAGCAATCGAGTCGCCGGCCGAGTGGAGTCTCTCTTCCGTCAGTGGCGACGAGAAGTCCGGCTACTACCGGGTGTCCAGTCCAGGCACGACCGCCATCGAGGTGCGTTGGTCTGAGGCTTCGGAAAAGGTAGATCTCGCGGCGAAGCTCGACTCCTTCCTGCGCGATCTCGATCGCAAGTCGCGCAAGCGGAAACTGGACTTTCAGAGCAAGACGCGCGAGAAGAGTGGCGACCTGTTCTTCACCTGGCGCGCCGACCGAAAGGCCGAGGGGCGGCTCTTTCGATGTGCCGAGTGCAACCGCGCCGTGATCGTCCAGGTGAGCGGGGTCCCCGGCGATCCCGTATCGGCAGTCGCTTCATTCGTGCTGCCTTCGGTGACGGACCACATCGAGGGCGGTTGGCGCAGATGGGCGATGTACGATCTGCGTACCGACGTGCCCGGCGGTTATCGTCTCGACAAGCACAAGCTGATGGCCGGGTATCTTCAGCTCCAGTTTCGCAGGGGCGCGAATCAACTAATAGTCGAGCGCTGGGGACTCGCGAACGTCGCGCTGAAGAACACGACTCTCGCCGAATGGTTCGGCCGGCGCATGAGGAACGACCTGACGGGATTCTCGTACCGCATCGAGGAATTGCCCGAGGAGCCGGAGACCGCGATCCAGGCGCTCGGGCGGCGGTCGGGGATTCTGGGGGTCTACCGGACGATCGGGGATCTCAGCAAGTTCCGCGTGCCGGCGCTCAGGCTCGATGCTTACGCATGGGTCTGCGAGGAATCGAACAAGATATACTCAGTCCAGAGTATGCACACCCGTCGGGAGCGCATCATGGACGACGTCATAGATCGGGTCGAGTGCCATTGACATGGGCGCCTTCTACAGCATAGTCTCGCAGTACCTTCCGTTCGTGCGCAGGAAGCCGGTCCTCGACCGTGAGAAGGCGCTGAAGGCGTGCCCGGTCAGGCATCCTCAGGTGCGCTTCGAGCGGAACGATGACGGGGAGATCAACCTGTATCTGCCGCGCCGGAAGGATCGCCTCTCCCGCGCGCTGATGTTTGTGCTCCGGGCGCCGCCCGAGAAGGAGATCGTGCTCGACGAGGTCGGCTCGGATGTCTGGGATCTGTGCGACGGAGTGAACAGCGTCGAAGCGATAGTCACCGCCGTCTCGAAGAAGTACAAGATTACGCGGAGGGAGTGCGAAACCTCCATCGGTGCATATCTGAAGACCCTGGGCGACCGCAATCTCGTGGGGCTGCGCGTTTCGCGGCGAAGTCTCGAAGAGGGCAAGCGGGGGGAACCGGCGGACAAGCGTCCAAAGACACGAAAGAAGCAATGAACAAGACCACTGACAGTGCACAAGTAGGACGGCAGGTTCAACTGCCGCTCCGGAAGGCGTTCGAGATTAGCCTGCGGAGCATCAGGATTCGGTTCTGGCGCTCGATGATCACCGCCGGCGGCATCATGCTCGGGATCGCGTTCCTCGCCTCGGTACTCACTACGGCGTTGATCCAGGCGCACATGCCTGACGCCAACATGGATGCGAGGGCGCTCCAGGCCGCGCAGAACCGCCAGACGTGGCTGGTCATCATGTCGCTCCTCGTCTGCACCGTCGGCATCACGAACTCGATGCTGATGTCCGTCACGGAGCGCTACAAGGAGATCGGCACCATGAAGTGCCTCGGCGCGCTCGACTCGTTCGTTGTCGAGCTGTTCATCCTTGAATCGGGCCTGCTCGGGGTCATCGCGTCGTTCATCGGATGGTTCGTCGGCTCGGGCATCATATTGCTGCTGGCCCTCGGTAGCCACGGCGCGGCGGTGTTCGGCAAGATCGGCTTCCTGCCGATTCTGGGCACGCTCGGGATAGCGATGGCGGTGGGCGTCGGCCTGACGCTCGTCGCGACGATCGCGCCCGCCATCCGCGCGGCCAAGATGCCTCCCGCCATGGCCTTGCGAGTAGAAATCTAGCCCGGTCTGCGGCGTCTCATCGGTCTCATGCGTCCCATGAGTCCCACGGGCCTAACAAAAGGTGAAGCACATGTCCGCAAACGAATACGTAGTCAGGACCAAGGATGTCGCCAAGGAGTTCTTCATGGGCGACCAGTCCCTGCGCGCGCTCGACGGCGTGCATCTGGACATCCGCCGCGGAGAGTACATCTCCATTATGGGCCCGTCCGGTTCGGGGAAGTCCACGTTGTTCAACATGATCGGCGGTCTCGATAAGCCGACCGAAGGCTCGGTGTTCATCAACGACGTAGACATGGCCCAGCTCGACGCGCACGAACTCGCGTACCTCCGATGCCGCACCATCGGCTACATATTCCAGTCCTTCAACCTCATCCCGGTTATGACCGCGCTGGAGAACTGCACCCTGCCGATGATCTTCGCCGGCACTCCGACCGATGAGGCCAACGAAAAGGGCATCGGCCTGCTCAACATGGTCGGCCTCGGCGACCGGCTCTTCCACAAGCCGACCGAGCTCTCCGGCGGCCAGCAGCAGCGCGTCGCGATCGCCCGCTCATTCGCCAACGACCCCGCGATCATCCTAGCCGACGAGCCGACCGGCAACCTCGACCTCAAGACCGGCAAGGAGATCATCCTCCTTCTCAAGGAACTGAACAAGAAGAGGGGCGTCACGATCATCTCCGCCACCCACGACCTCAAGATGCTCGACATATCGGATCGGGTCGTGTGGATCCGTGACGGCAAGATCGAGCGCATCGAAGAGCGCGCCGACCTCGACCTCAAGGTCGGCGCGATCGAAGGCGAGGAGCAGTAGGCTCCCCGGCCGCCGCAATGGACGACCTCTCGGGCGATGGATACCCTCTCCATCGCCCGTTCTGCTTTTGACACGGATTGCCGTCTGTGTTAGAATCCCCTCGGATGGTTTCACCCCCAGAGGCAGGTTTCATGCAGGTGCGAGAGATCCCCGAGAGCGAAAGGACGCGCTGGAACGACTTCGTCGCCGCGCAGAAGACCGGCGACCTCCTCCAGTCCTTCGAATGGGGCGATCTCAAGGCATCCGGCGGCTGGCGGCCCATCCGCCTCGCGGCCGAGGACGACGGGCGGATCGTCGGCGCGGTCTCCGTCCTCGAGCGCCGGCTTCACCGCCTGGTGAACAAGTGTATCTTCTATGCCCCGCGCGGCCCCGTGTGCGACTTCTCCGGCTCGACCGACGTGCTCTCAGCACTCCTGGATGGTGTCCGAGAGCGCGCATCCCGAGAGGGGGCGATTCTCCTCAAGATTGACCCGCCGATACGGATCGAAGACGAAGCGCCTCCGTTCGAGCAGTTGGGCTTCAAGAGGATCGCCGACGAGGACGGGTTCGGCGGCGTCCAGCCCAGGTGCGTGATGCAGCTCGATCTCCGGCCAACGCTCGATGAGATTCTCGCCGGGTTCAAGCCGAAGTGGCGCTACAACATCCGCCTCGCAGAGAAGAAGGATGTCACCGTGCGCTCCTCGTGCACGCGAGACGACCTGAAGGCTTTCTACAAAGTGCTTCGGGAGACAGCCGTGCGCGACCGCTTCCTCGTCCGCGGCTTCGAGTACTACGATCAGATGTGGACGCACCTCGTCGAGCCGGGATACGCGAAGCTATTCCTCACGGAGTACGAGGGCCGGGTCATCGCCGGGGCGCTGTCGTTCGTCTTCGGTGACAAGTGCTGGTACACCTACGGCGCTTCGAGCAACGAGCATCGCAACGTCATGCCGAACCATCTCATGCAGTGGCGCATGATCGAGTGGGCGAAGCAATCCGGCTGCGCCGTCTACGACTTCCGAGGGGTCTCCCAGAAGCAGGATTCCGACGCCGAGGACGATCACCTGCAGGGCCTGAACCGTTTCAAGGCGGGTTTCGGCGCGCAGTTCGTCGAGTACGTCGGGGAGTTCGATCTGCCGTACTCGACGCCCTGGTATTGGCTCTGGGTGACCGCCAAGCCGCGCGTCTCGGTGCTGATGAAGTCGCTCAACCGGCGGGGTGGTGGACGGCATGCCCCGGGCGGAACGGATTTGTGATTCGGGATCTGGTTCTCGGACACGGCAAGTAAGGAGCAAGTAGTGCAGAGCAAGTCGTTACCGGCATGCGCCGCGCTCTCATTGGCGCTCGCCGTTCTCATCGCGGGTGCGTCGCTCTCGGCGCCCGCGCTCACTTCACACAAGGAGATGATGACGCGGCTCGCGTCGCTCGAGCTGGCCGACGGGTCCGTGGGGCAGGGCCGCATGACCCTGGTTTCCGTGGGCCGCTCGGTTCAGGGCCGCGAGATACCTATGGTCGTCCTGGCAAGTCCGGGGGTCGCTCTGGCGGACACCAGGCGGATGTTCGTCATGTGCCGTCAGCACGGCGACGAGCCCGCGACCACCGAGGCGATGCTCAAGCTCATCACCGACCTGGTGACCAGTCCGAGCGATGAAGACGCCGACCTGCTTGACAGGGTGTCGTTCTTCATCGTGCCGATGGTCAACCCGGACGGGGCCGAACGGAAGCAGCGCCGGAACGCTGAGGGCGTGGATCTCAACCGCGACTGGGTCGCTCTCGCCCAGCCGGAGACCCGTGCCGTCAGGGCCGCGATAGACCTCGTCGCGCCCGAGGTGATCGTTGACGCGCACGAGCTCAGCCCGACGAATCGCGGCAGTGACTATCTCCAGTGCGCCGGGCCGTCGTCGGGCGCGAGCGCCGAGGTCGTTGAGGAGTCGGTTCGTATCCAGAGCCTCATGGTGGGCATGCTTCAGACTCACGGCATCGAGGTAACCAGCTATCACATTGACAACCTGCGCGGGACCGAGCTCGCCCATCGGCATTTCCCCACCTGCGCGAACACCAAGACATTCCTGTTCGAGACCCGACAGGCAGGAGCGAGGTCGGGCTACATCGAATACAGGATGCACCTGCACATCGTCGGCGCGATGACGATTGCCAAGTACCTCGCGGGCCGCGAGAGCCAGCTGGCCCAGCGTATCGCGGACTGGAAGCTGGAGAACCAGCGCATGCTCGCCTCGCGGGGAAAGCGCCGGCCGAGGTAGGGCGGTCGCGGGTGTCGGTCCGACAGAGGCTGCAAGCTGTGAACACGCACTGGGTCGAAGTAAGCCTGAAGAGCATCGTCCGCAACCTGGAGCAGATCCGGGGCCTCGTCGGCCCGACGGTCAGGATCATGGCCGTCGTCAAGGCTGATGCCTACGGCCACGGTGCGGTCGAGGTCTCCAAGGCGCTGGAACCGTCTGCCGACTACCTTGCTGTCACTACGCTCGAAGAGGCGATGGAGCTTCGTGAGGCTGGGATCGGCACACCGACTCTGGTGTTCAGTCCGCTCCTGCCCGATCAGATGTCCGCGGCGCTCGATGCCGACCTCGATCTTACCTCGTTCTCGCCCGAATCCCTTCGCGGTATCTCTCAGGCTGCGAAGAGGGCCGGCAAGGCCGCGCGTGTCCACGTCAAGGTGGACACCGGCATGGGCCGCCTCGGGCTGATGCCCTCCGAGTGCGCGGGTTTCATCTCGCAGGCGGCAGGCTCTCCCGGCGTCGAGGTCGCCGGCATCTACACTCACTTCGCCAACGCCGGCGCAAAGGATTTGTCGAGCGCGCGCAGGCAGAACGAGCGGTTCGGACGACTCCTGTCGCAACTCGATGAACTCGGACTGCCGACCGGCCTGCGTCACGCGGCGAACAGCTCGGCGATCCTGAATCTGCCCGATTCACACTACGGCATGGTTCGCCCCGGCACCATCCTTTACGGGCAGTTCCCGACCGCCCACACCGAGCGAAAGATAGAACTCGAAGACACTTGGCGGCTGAAGACGCGCATCGTCGCGCTGAGGGAGCTTCCCGCGGGCTCGAAGGTCGGTTATGGGAGTGAACACACGACAGCACGGGTCACGAAGGCTGCCGTGATCCCGATCGGCTACTGCGACGGCTTCACCCTGATCCCGGAGAGCCTCGCCCGGCGCGCCTCGTCGCCGATCCAGCAGCTTGCCCGCAGGCTTCTTCGCCGCCGGGGCGAGTGTGTGACCGTCAGGGGAGCGAAGGCCCCGGTCATCGGCCGCGTCTCGATGCAGATGACCTCGGTGGACGTCACCGACATCCCCGGCGTACAGGTCGGCGACGAGGTCATCGTCCCTGCGCGCAGAACCACCACCTCCAGCCGCATCCCCCGAGTCTGCCTCTAAGCGCTCCTACTCGTACTCGTACTCCTACTCGTACTCAACAATGGGTATCACATAACAAATCCCCGCGCGCCGGCGTAACCATCCTTTGAAGCTCCAGGTCCGTATCACGCGAGGTGTACTATGAGCGAGAGAAGTGCGCGAGTTCGAACGATCGTCATCACCGCCGTCCTGACCGCCCTGATCGCCGGCGGAGTCGTCTACTCTTGGCAGCACAGTAAGGTCGCGCGTCTGCGGAACGAACTGCATATCGCTGCACAGCGGCTGACCGCGGGCGACAATAGGCGCTCGAACGACTCACTTTCGCTCGAAGCCAGGATCGCGTTGCTGGAGAAGAAACTGGCTGGTCTGCGCAGGTATCCGCCCGTCGGCAACGTCCCGCCGGAGTTCCTCGCCGTCTGCGGCGCCACGCTCGACGAACCCGACACTCCCGTCGTCGAGTACTACGTCGCCTCGCCGAGGCACTTTACGGTAATCGAGAAGCTGCGTCTGCTCGCGGACAGGCTCTCCCGACTGGAGTTCTCTGATTTGCCCATCAACGTCGTCCGGATTGAGACCGTCAAGGGCAAGAAGGTGGCGGTCATTGACCTCCGCGAGTCACAACGAGGGAGCGACTATCGCTCTTGGTATGGTGGGTACTTCCAGGGCTCGACTGGTGGGGGCATCACGCAGACGAAGCTGATGGACACCTTTTTGCAGAGGGGCTATCGGGGTGAATGGGTGGACGGGGTTCGATTCCTCTACCAAGGCAAGCCGATTCAGGAGGGCGAGTGGGATCACATCAACCTCTCCGGCACGATCTACAGGTAGGGCCGCCTACTCCGCCGCGGGCTTCTTCCTGCGTCTCAGTCTCGACTTCCGAGGCGGTTTCGGCTCGGCTTTGAGTTCGGGGCAGAACTCGAAGATCACTTCCTGAATGCTCGCCGCCACCGGCACGGCCAGTATCATCCCCACCAGCCCGAAGAGCTTCGCCCCCGACAGCAGCGCGAAAAGGCTCAATGCCGGGTGCAGTCCCACCGACTTTCCCAGGATTCTCGGCGTCACCGCCATGTCGAACACCTGGTTCAGCGCGACCATCGCCCCCACCGCCAGCAGAGCCTGGGGGAGTGCGTTGTCGTATGTCGCAAGCCCGACGAGGAATGCGAGAAGCGAGATGGTTATCGCGCCCAGATATGGCACGGCGTAGAGTATCCCGGCCAGTAGCCCCAGGATGATGCCGTATCTCATGTGTAGCACTTCGAGCACGATCGTCGTCGCGATCCCGTACATCAGGCAGACGGTGATCAGCCCGCGCACGTAGCCGCTGAAAACGGCGCCGACCCGCGAGAGCAGCTCGACCGCGCGCGGTCTCATATTCGACGGAATGAGCAGGGCAGACTTCGCCCTCATGCGGTCAATGTCCATCAGAAGGTAGAACGCGATGATCGGAACGAGGACGAACCACAGCGCCCTCGACAGGTTCGCCGTGATCCACGCCGTCACCAGGCTGACCGCCGATCCGAACTGGCCGCTCATCTGATCGCCGTATCTCACGAAGACGTCGCGAAGCGTCGTCGGCAGCTTGAGCCGCGCAAGCGTGTCGTGATGCTGCACCATTACCCCCGAAACGTAATCCTGGAATCGAGCGGAGTACCTTGGGAAGTCAGCCCCGAACTGCTTCGCCTGATCTATCACGGCGGGCACGAGGAACAGCAGGCCGACGATGAAGGCGGCCAGGAAGATCGCATAGATGGCCAGAACCGACCATATCCGGGCCAGCCCGCGCTTCTGCAGGCGGTCCACCACCGGATCGAGCAGCCAGGCGATCGCGAAGGCTATCAGAAACGGCGGCAGCGTGCTCCTGACGGCGTACAGGAAGGCGATGACGACTGTGAGGACCGTAACTGTGATAGCCGTCTGATGTCGGTTGCCGTTGGTCATGGTGTCTCTAGCCGGACAGGAGTTCCTTCAGGCGCGCGAGCGCCTTCTGTTGGAGTCTCGAGACGTGCATCTGGGAAATCTTGAGCTTTCTCGCGACGTCGGTCTGCGACATGTCGCGGTAGAACCTCAGGTATATTATCGAACGCTCGCGCGGATCGAGGCAGTCAAGCGCCTGGTTGAGGTCGCCGTACTTCTCCAGGCTCTCTAGCGAGCCGTCCGTGTTTCCGACGAAGTCCGTGAGGGGCAGCAGCGCCGACTCGCTCTCGTAGGCGAGTCTGCTGTCCAGCGATACCGTGTCGTACGCGTTGCCGAGTTCTATGGCCTCGAGGGTCTCCTCCTCGCTTGCGCCGACCTCCTGCGCGATCTCTTGTATGGAGGGGGATCGGCCGAGCTTCTGGGAGAGGTTCTCAGCCGCCTTGTTTGCGGCGAGGTTCAACTCCTGCAGGCGGCGGGGCACCTTGAGGCTCCACGCCTTGTCCCGGAAATGCCGGCGTATCTCCCCGACGATCGTGGGTGTCGCGTATGTGGAGAACTTCGTGCCCCTTGATGGGTCGAACCGATCTATGGCGTTGATCAGCCCGATCGTGCCGACCTGCACCAGGTCCTCGATCGGTTCGCCGCGGTTCATGAACTTGCCGGCGAGAAACCTGACGAGATTCTGGTGCATCAGCACGAGTCGGTCGCGGATCGCCGAATCCTTGCACTCCAGGTACTGCGCGAAAAGGAACTCGGCGTTCTCATCGGTCCAGTCCGCCAAGCCCCCTTTCCTTCGGGTTGCCATCTATGCCTGTCCTACATGCTTGGACATATGAATCCGGGTGCCGCGGGGACCCGTCGGCTCGACCCGGATTTCGTCTACCAGCAGCTCCATCAGGAGCGCGCTGATGCTCTCTTCGTCCAGCCCGTCCACGGGCTGATCATCCTCGGGTGCCGTCGCCGGCTCCCGCTCAACCTCGTCCGTGACGTCTATTGTGAGTTGACTGTCGTTGATCCGGCACGTGATGCAGAGGACGGTGTCGGTCTGCTCGGCCTTGACTGCCCGCTCCACAGCGGCGGTGCATGCCTCACCGACGGCGAGCCTGATGTCCTCGATCTCGTCGTAAGAGAACGAACTCCGCCCGGCAACGCCGAGGATCATCAGCCTGGCGACTCCGACGAACTCGGGCCTGCAGGGCATCCTGAGTTCAACCACCGCAGCTTGATCGTGATTGTTCACTTGCTAACCTCCCTTGCTACCAAGTGCTTCATCCTGCGTCTGGTATATGTCGAAGATCTTGTCCAGGCCTGTGATCTCGAAGATTCGCCTGATTCTGGGGTTGGGGATGACGAGGCTCAACGTTCCGTCGCGTTCTCTCAGGCGCTTGAGGCCTCCGATGAGTACTCCAAGCGCCGTGCTGTCGAGGTACTCTACGGCTCCGAGGTCTACAGTGATGTCGGTGACGCCGTCGTCGAGCAGGCTGATGATCTGCTGCTTCAGCAGGGGCGCTGTGAAAACGTCCACCTCGCCTTCGAGGCTGATCGCCGAGGCTTTCTCGCCGAGCGAGCTCGCGTTGACCTTGAGGTTCATCCGAATCCACCTTTCGACGACACCCGAAACCGGGCGCGGCGTTGATTCGTGCGCGCATCGCACCCGGTCGGATGATCCGACGCGAGGCTAGGCCTCGGTCGTGCCTTCTATCTGCTGCTCGAGTTCCTGGCGCTTCTCCGCCACAGCCTGTTTGCCGGCGTCCACTGCTTGCTGAACCTTTGTCTTGGCAGAGTCAACCATCTCCCTGCTCTTGCCGACGAGGCTGTCAACCGACTCACTCAACTGGCCGGCTAGTTCCTCTGCCCTGGCCTTGAGGTCCTCCGCTGTCTTCCTGAGGTCCTGGCGTGTCTCCGAACCGGCTCTCGGCGCCAGAAGCAGCCCCGCCGTCGCGCCGATCACTGCGCCCAGCCCGATGCCTGCCAGCACGCTCAACAACACGTTTCTCTCATCGTCATTGCTCATCAGTAGTACCCCCCTTGTCTTGGACTTCGTCGGATGAACCACGCAGGAACCTTATTCCCCGCCTGATTCCCTCGTAAACACTCAGCACTTGAACGGATGCCGATTGCACGGTCTTGTTCGCGGCCAGGCCGGCCACCGATCCGTCAATCAGTCCCTCGGCGCCGCCGGTCAGGCGGTCAACACGCCGCACGGTCTCAGCCGCGCTTGCGATCAACCGGTCGGTGTCGTTCACCGTGGTGCGCGCATCCCGGATCACCGGGACTATCTCTTCATCAATCATCTTGGTAAGCCTGTTCAGTTCGCTCAGGACTCCCCTGACCAGCGTTACGACCGCCCACGCGATCGCCGCGACGGCGACAATCGCCGTCACCATCAGAATCGCCTGTAGTGCCTGCACGGTTGCACCTCCGATGTGTTACCTCAGGGCGGATTCGATCGTTCCGCCTCCGACGACGTCCTCGCCGGCGTAGAAGACCACGGCCTGCCCCGGCGCGACGGCTCTCTGAGGCCGCTCGAATCTGATCAGCGCCGTGTCATCCGCCTGCACGCTCAGCAGCGCCTCCGAATCCTGCATATTATACCTGATCTTCGCCGTGCCCGCAATTGTACCCCCCGGGCGCTCGATCGAGACGAAGTTCATCTCCGAGGCGACGAGCCCGCCCGAATACAGCTCCGAGTTCGTTCCGACGACCACCGCGTTGCGTCGGGTGTCTATCTCGACGACGTAGAGAGGCTCGCGGGCCGCGATTCCGATGCGCCGGCGCTGGCCGACCGTGTAGAACGCGATGCCCCTGTGCCGGCCGATCTCTCTGCCCGATGTGTCGAGGATCGGCCCGGGCGACACGAGTTCCGGCGCCGCCCGGCTCAGGAATCCGGCGTAGTCGCGGCCGTCCGCGAAGCATATGTCCTGGCTCTCCGCCTTGGAAGCCACCTCCAGCCCGAGTTCGCGGGCGATAGCTCGCGTCTCGGTCTTAGTCAGCCCTCCGAGCGGCATGAGGGTGCGCGCAAGCTGTTCCTGGGTCATCGCGTATAGGGCGTACGATTGGTCCTTGGAGGAGTCCGTCCCCCGCTTGAGCAGCCATCGCCCGCGAAGCGCGTCAAACACGATCCTGGCGTAGTGTCCTGTTGCGATCCTGTCCGCCCCGAGTGCGCGGGCCTTCTCCATCAGCGCCTCGAACTTCACGAACCGATTGCATCTCACGCAGGGATTAGGGGTCCGCCCCCGACGGTACTCCTCGATGAAGTCGCCGATCACGGCTTCCCTGAATACGTCCGAGAAGTCCAGCACGTAGTGCGGGATGCCGAGCAGGTCCGCGACCCGGCGAGCGTCTGCGGCCGCCGCCGGCGAACAGCACGCGCGGCCGGTCTCGTCCGGCTCGGACTCAATCGGCCGCAGGTTCATGGTCACGCCGAAGACGTCGTAGCCCTCGCGCACCAGCATCGCCGCCGCGACGGAGCTGTCCACTCCCCCGCTCATCGCGACGATTACCTTTCCTCCACTCCCACTCCTACTCGTACTCGCACTCCTGATCGTACTCGCACCCGGCTCCCACTCCTACTCCTACTCGTACTCCTGATCGTACTCGCACCCGGCTCCCACTCCTACTCGCCTTCCGGCTCGTCCGACCCCTCCGACTTGCCCCTGATTCTGTCCAGCCGCGCCTTGAACTTCGCTTCCCGCCCTCGCTCGGTGGGCTCGTAGTAGGGTTGCGACTGCGCACCCTCCGGTACGTACCTCTGCTCGACATACCCGCCGGGGAAGTCATGCGGGTACTTGTATCCTCTGCCGTGGCCCATCTGGCGAGCGCCCCGGTAGTTTGTGTCCCTGAGGTGAAGTGGGACCGGCTCCGTGCGCCTCTCCGCGACGTCCTTCAGCGCCCTGCTGATCCCAAGATACGAGGCATTGCTTTTCGGCGCGCACGCGAGATAGACCGCCGCCTGCGCGAGGGGGATCTGCGCCTCTGGCATCCCGACGTACTCCACCGCGTGAGCCGCGGCCGTCGCCAGCACGAGCGCCATCGGGTCGGCGTTCCCGACGTCCTCCGCCGCCTGGATGACGATCCTGCGCGCTATGAACCTCGCGTCTTCTCCCGCGTAGATCATCCGCGCCAGCCAGTAGAGGGCCGCGTCCGGGTCCGAGCCGCGCATGGACTTGATGAATGCCGATATGATGTCGTAGTGGTTGTCGCCGTCCTTGTCGTAGCTGATCGCCCTCTGCTGGATTGCTTCCTCTGCCAACTCCACGGTGACCAGGCGCCTGCCCTCCTCGTCCGGCGGTATCGTGAGCGCCGCGAGTTCCAGCGCGTTGAGCACGCCCCTCGCGTCGCCGTTCGCGATGCCAACCATGAAACGCATCGCCTCCTCCGCTACCTCGACGCGGAACTTTCCCAGTCCGCGCTCTTCGTCCTCGATCGCCTGCCGGATGATCTGTTCCATCTGTTCGTCGCCGAGTTGCTCGAACCGGAATATCCGCGATCGCGAGATCAACGGCGAGTTGACCTCGAAGTATGGGTTCTCGGTGGTGGCCCCGATGAGGACGATGGTACCGTCCTCGACGTGCGGCAGAAAGGCGTCCTGCTGTGCCTTGTTGAAGCGGTGGATCTCGTCCACGAAGAGGATCGTCTTGTGGCCGTAGAACTTCCTCCGCTCTCGGGCCTTCTCGATGATCTTGCGGATGTCGGCGACCCCGGAAGTCACGGCGCTGAAGTTATCGAAGTGGCTCTTCGTGGTTCGGGCTATGATGGATGCCAGGCTGCTTTTGCCGCAGCCGGGGGGCCCCCAGAATATCACCGACCGAAGCTCGTCGGTCTCGATTGCCCTGCGAAGCAGCTTCCCGGGGCCCACGATGTGTTCTTGTCCGATGAACTCGTCGAGGGTGCGCGGCCGCATGCGGGCTGCAAGGGGGGCTTCGCTCTCCGCGGCCTTCGTGGCCGCGTGGTCGAAGAGGTCTGTTGGCTGATCGTCGTCGGATCGCCGCATCGCTTAACCTCAGTCCGGCGAGGCGAAAAAGAACCCCGCCGTGCCGTGTGCCTATCAGGTTTTTGAACCCGTAGAAAAACGGGCGGATGCCTTCACGTACGCTTACGCGATTCCTCGATTGCTCGAAGCTGCCACTCCGCGGACGAATCCGGCTCCATCAGGTTTGAGTGTCGGCTCAAAACCCCCTCAGCTATCACGAACACAGCAGGGTACTTTTCAGAATGCTTCGTACTCTCTGTACGCACCCATGATAGCACAAGTGGCCTGTTTCCGCAACCCGGTAAACATACCGGCAACATCCCGTCACCTGAGCGTCAAAACATCTTCGCGGATGCGGCCGTCGGATGTCATCGCCCGAAACGCCATGCCGGAGTCGGTCGGCGTCACCCGGATGACCGCTCCCTTCGCATCGGCATCGGAGAACCGCGAAGGCGTCCGCTCCGATCCGACCGGCGACGTCAGCCAGTGGATGAGGGCCTGCCTCTGGTCGTCCGCGAGCTTGTCGGCCTCAATCCCGCTCCCTGTCGCCGCCTGCTCCGCCTCCGAGGGCGCGAGTGTCGAGTAGAACCTGAGCGCCCGCATGCACGGGTAGAACGACTCCGGTACGGAAATCCCGTAGTACCTGAAGGTCTTCTGCTGCCTGTCGTTGAGCAGCGCCATCTCCTGCAGAGTCGGTAGGTCCAGACCCTGGTTCTTCTGGTATACGGACTGCCAGTGCTGGATCGTGGCCGTCGGAATCTCGACCCGTCGGTCCTCGTACCATGTCTTGCTCCAGGCGATGCACGCGTCGCCTGCAAACTTCCACTTGAGTTGGTATACCTCCGCTACCTTCTCGATCTCGTGCGCGATCGTCTCCCCGCGCGTGATTGACCATCGGTCCACGTATCCCTTCGACGAATAGCGGGGGGTGTAATGATCGGCGATGATGCTGATTCCGGACGCCTCGTGAATGCGCTGGAGTGCCTCCGTCATCGTGACCTCGGGCAGTTCCGTGTTGGCGTCGCCTGCCAACCTCTCCGGCAGGTTCCTCGCCTCGGTCGAATACTCGCCGGTCTTGGCGTCTTCCTTGAGCGTGAAGAACTCGTCGTTGCCCAGCAGGTCGCGACCGGCCTCGGGCGAAGGCATGAACATATAGGTGATGCCGTGGGTCCCCGTCCCGACGATGTGGAAGGCGAGCGACCGGCCCGCCAGGGGGTCGTCGTGGGTCTCGAACATCGTCGAACTGGCGCTCTCGTCGAGCTTGACGTTGTCCGCCGTCTCGCGCTGTCTCCGGTTCTCATCGAACAGCGCGGTGACCTTCTTCCGCGTGTCGGAGGGAATCGCAGTCAGGGCAACCTGCAGCAGGCCGATCTCCCAGAGCCTCGCTCGATCCCCTGCCGACAGCGTGCTGTAGACCTCGATCGCGGTGCGGAAGCTCTTCTCGCCGATGTACGGCTTCAAGACGGCGTCTCCTTCAATCCTCTTCTGCAGTTCTTCCTCCGAGAGCCCGAGCCTCAGCACTTCGGCCGCGCGGTCCGCTTGCCTTCTCAGAGCCGATTTGTCCAGGTAGTAGAGCTGGTCGGCCTTGGTCTTGGAGTCGCGGTCCTCGTATAACTGGTGTGTGAACGTGCCGTCTTCGCTCTTGGTTGATTTCAGCTGAAGGTGCAGGGCTTCGGCGACCCCGGAGAGGAGTTGAGACAGAGGAAGGTCCTTGGTCAGCACCGTGAGCTTGTGGTGCGCGACGCTCGGATCGGCCTTTGCGGTGACGCCCGTCTCGATCGCGAGCGCTCCCAGGAAGCTCCCCAGGGGTTGTCCTGTCGAGCGGATGCTCACCCTCTGCTCCAGGCGCGGATCGTAGTCATCAACCGCCCGAACGGCGCCGGAAGCGAGAAGCAGGAGCATGATCTGTAGGCATGCCGGCTTTCCGTATCTCATCCTCAGCCCCCGTCACTACACGGTGCGTATCTCCGACGCCGCCCCCTCGCGCAGCTTGATATGCAGTTCCTTGAGCTGGTCCTCGGTCACCGCCGATGGGGCTTCCGTCATCGGATCGTACGCCGTCGCGGTCTTGGGGAACGCGATCACCTCGCGGATGTTCTCCTCTCCGAGCATCAGCATCACAAGGCGGTCAATGCCCGGAGCGATCCCGCCGTGGGGTGGGGCGCCGTACTCGAAGGCCTCGAGCATGTGGCCGAATCTGGCCTTCTGTTCCTCTTCAGGGATGTTGAGCAGGCGGAAGACCTTCTCCTGTACCTCGCGCTGGTGGATCCTGATGCTCCCGCTGGCGACCTCCGCTCCGCTGCAGACGAGGTCGTATGCGTTCGAGCGCGCCTTGCCCGGATCGGAGTCGAGCAGCGGGATGTCGTCCTCATGCGGCGAGGTGAACGGGTGGTGCGCTGAGTCCCATCGGTTCGCCTTTTCATCCCACTCGAACATCGGGAAGTCAACGACCCACGCGAAGTAGAGCATCTCCGGGTCGCACAGGTTCAGCCGTCTGCCCATCTCCAGCCGCAGCCCGGCGAGCGCCTTCGCGGCGACCGCCGGCTCGTCCGCGACGATCATGATCATGTCGCCGACCTTCGCACCCGAGCGCTCCACGATGCCGGACATCTCCTGCTCGGTCAGGTACTTCGCGCTCGGCGACCTGATGCCCTCGGGCGTGACCTGTATCGTCAGCAGGCCTTTGGCCCCGAACGTTCGGGCGAGCGCCGTGATGTCGTCAATGTCCTTTCGGCTGTAACTCGCGCATCCCGGCGCGAGCACGCCCTTCACCTCGCCGCCCTTCTCGAGCGCGTTCTTGAACACCATGTACTCGCTGCCGGCCACGATATCCGCGAAGCTCACGAGTTCGAGCCCGAATCGCAGGTCCGGCTTGTCGGTCCCGTACCTCTCCATCGCCTCGGCGTATGTCAGGCGCGGGAACGGCTTCACGATCTTCTTGTCGGAGAGCGTTTCGACGATCTCGATCATCAGCGCCTCGATGATCTCCAACACGTCGTCCTGCTTGCAGAACGACATTTCGAGGTCGAGCTGAGTGAACTCCGGCTGGCGGTCTGCTCTCGGGTCCTCGTCGCGGAAGCACTTCGCGATCTGGAAGTAGCGCTCGATGCCCGCAACCATCAGAAGCTGCTTGAGCTGCTGGGGCGACTGGGGCAGCGCGTAGAAGTTCCCCGGGTAGAGCCGGCTCGGCACGAGGTAGTCCCTTGCGCCCTCGGGTGTGCTCTTGATCAGGATCGGCGTCTCGATCTCGACGAACTCGCGTGCGTCGAGGAAGTCGCGCATCAGCTTGATGAGCTTGTGCCGCAGGATCAGCTTCTCCTGCATTGCCGGGCGCCGAAGGTCGAGGTAGCGGTACTTGAGGCGCACGAGTTCATCTACGCCGGTCTCGTCTGAGATGTGGAACGGCGGCGTCTTGGAAGTGTTGAGAATCTGTATCTCTTCAGTTGCGACCTCGATCTCGCCCGTCGAGAGTTGTGGGTTCTCGGTTCCCTCCGGGCGCCTTCTTACCTTGCCCTGCACGCTGAGGACGAACTCGCTCCGGACGGTCTCGGCCTCCTTGTGGGCAGCCTTCGCGGTGCTCGGGTCAACCACGACCTGCACGATTCCCCATCGGTCGCGCAGGTCAATGAAGATCAGCCCGCCGTGGTCGCGCCGCTTCTGAACCCATCCGTTGAGGCGGACCTCCGCGCCGATGTCCTCAGCCGTCAGTTCGCCGCATTTCCTCGTCCTCTGCCAGTCCATTGTCTCACTCCTGTGTGTCCGATCCGCCCCATAGGTCCCGTGGGACGCATGCGACCTATGCCAAAAGGCGTCTTATCTTCTCCACCGCCTGATCGAGCGGAACGTCCGTCTCTTCTCTCGTCTCCATGTTCCTCAGCTTTGCCAGGCCTCGGCTCATCTCGTCGTCCCCGATGATCGCTGTGAAGCGAGCCTGCTCGCGTCCGGCCGCCTTCATCTGAGCTTTGAGGCTCTTGCCCGAATAGTCGGTCTCAGCGGCGATCCCGGCCCGGCGCAGGTCCGCCACCAGTCTGATTCCCGCCTCGCGGGACCCTTCGCCGAGCGTGGCCACGAAGATATCCGGGCGCGCGGTGTCCGGGGTCTCGATTCCCTGCGCCTCCATGATCGCGAGCGTCCGCTCGATGCCCGACCCGAATCCGACTCCCGGCGTCGGCTGCCCGCCCATCTCCTCGACCAGGCCGTCGTAACGGCCTCCTCCACCGACCGCGTTCTGCGAGCCGAGATGACTGCTCGCGACCTCGAATGCCGTCTTGGTGTAGTAGTCGAATCCGCGCACAAGCCTGGGGTCGAGAACGTATCCGATGCCGAGCAGTTCCAGGTAACGCAAGACCGATCCCAGGTGCCCCGAGCATTCCTCGCAGAGGTGGTCCGCGATGTCCGGGACGTTCACGGTCAGCTCCCGGCAGCCCGGAACCTTGCAGTCGAGCATCCTCAGTGGGTTCGCGTCGTATCTCGTTTGGCAGTTTCCGCAGAGTTCGGCCAGGTAGGGCTCGACCGCCTTCCTGAGCGCCTCGCGGTATCCCGGGCGGCACTCCGGGCAGCCGACCGAGTTGATCTTGAGTTCGAGACCCTGGAGCCCGAGCGATGTCAGGTACTGCATCAGGAGCGATATGACCTCGGCGTCTATCGCCGGGTCCTGTGAGCCGAGCGCCTCGACCCCGACCTGGTGGTGCTCGCGGAATCGTCCGGCCTGGGGCCGCTCGTAGCGGAAGATGCTTGCGACGTAGTGCACCTTCGTGACCGGCATCTCGCCGAAAAGACTGTGCTGGAGGTACGCGCGCACGATTGGCGCGGTGCCTTCGGGCCGGAGAGTCATGCTCCGCTCGCCGCGATCGAGGAACGTGTACATCTCCTTGCTTACGATGTCGGTATGCTGGCCGATGCTGCGCGCAAAAAGCTCCGTTTCCTCGAATGTGGGCGTACGGAGCTCATTGTAACCGTATAGGAGGCAGACATCGCGAAACTTGCTCTCGACGTACTGCCATTTGGGGCTCTCGCGCGGCAAAACGTCGGCCGTCCCGCGCGGCGCGGCATATCTCATCGGTTGCTTACCTCCCAGCCTCATTCTAGGCCATCGGGAGGCGGAATGTCAACGTGCGGGACTCCGGTCCGACGAATCCCTAGACTAGCTTGATCCCTTCCTGCTCGAAGCGGCTCATGATCCGCTCGCGCAGGGCGGACTGGACGGCATCCGATCTTCCCGGCTTCACCTCGCCCGATACCCGGATCGTGACCTTCGCCGCGTCCGCCGCGGTGAGGCCGTCCGCCTTCGGGGCCGTCACCACTCCGCTCACGCTCGACTCGATCTCCCTGCCGATCTCGTCAATGACCGAGCGCGCGCGGTCCAGGTCCGTGTCTCGCGCGACGCTGACCTCCAGGCTCGCGAGAACCGGTCCGCGCGAGTGGTTCGTCACCAGTACGATATCTCCGTTTGCGATGATGATCAGCTTGCCGACATCGTCCCTGATACGCGTAATGCGCATTCCCAGTTCCTCGACCGTCCCCGTCACCACGCCGATCGTGACATAGTCGCCCACGGCGTACTGGTTTTCCAGCACGATGAAGAAGCCTGAGATAATGTCCCTCACCAGTTTCTGCGCGCCGAACCCGACCGCCAGGCCGACTACGCCGGCGGCGGTCAGCACCGGGGCGATGTCCACGTTGAAGACCCTGAGAAGCATCACGCCCGAGATGAACGTCAGCACGTAGAAAACGGTGCTCTTGACGAGGCTGCCGAGAGTCCGGACGCGGCCCGCGGAGATCGGCGGCGTCAGGTTCGTCTCCCTGCTCTCGATTGCGCGGGTGACGCGGTCCACAAGTCGGTACGCGATGCAGCGCACGACCAGGAAGAATATCAGTATCTTAGCGATATCCCAGATACGCGACAGAATCAGCGCCACCGCGCCGCTCCAGAAGACCTGCGAGAAGAGGTCAACGTTCATATCCGAGTACCGCCTCCCTGCCGGGACATGCTCGAAGGGTAGAGGCCTGATCCGGCATGGCCCCCTCCGGGGTGTTCGCCGCTACCGTCCGGCAGTCCTGCCGGATGCGCTCGCCCTGTGCTTTGCCGAGGCGTCTGCCGATAATCCAAGTGCAGGCATTTCCGCCGCGCGGGCGGGGAATCCCGCGTCGGAGTCTTGATATTGGAGGAGGAGACTGCTCGATGACCTGGTTAGGTGACGCCTTCGGTTTCCTGTGCAAGGGCGGCCCGGTTATGGTGCCGCTGGTGGCATGCTCGGTGATCTCGGTCGCGGTGATGATCGAACGGTGGAAGCGGCTCAAGGAGTCCGCGGGTGATTCGGCGGGCCTTATGGCGCGCGTCGAGAACCATCTCGCGCTCGGCAAGTACCGTGAGGCCGAACAGGCCTGCGAGCGCGACGGCACCCCGCTCGGCTCGATGCTCGCGAGCGGGCTCAAGTGCGCCCGGAGCGACGCGCGGTCGGTCGAGCACTGCATGGAAGAGCACGCGCTGAAGCTGACCCCTGAGGTCTTCAAGCGCCTGCACATGCTCGACACCATCATCACCATCGCGCCGCTGCTCGGGCTCCTGGGGACCGTCACCGGCATGATCCGTGCGTTCAGCGTGATCTCGAACAAGGCCGGTATCGGTACGCCGACCGCGATCACCGGCGGAGTTGCGGAGGCCCTGATCGCCACCGCTACGGGTCTTGCCATCGCCATCGTCACGCTCGTCGGGTACAACTACCTGACCGAGCGTGCAAAGATGATCGTCAGCGACATGGAAGTATACGGCACCCGGCTCGTCAACATTCTCTCGACCGACACGGAGGAGCGCAATGAGGCTGAAGCGGTCGGAGCCTAGAAAGGCTCGCATCGAGATCATCCCGATGATTGACACGGTCTTCTTCCTCCTCGTCTTCTTCATGATCGCGTCGCTTGCTATGACGACGATGAAGGGCATGCCGGTCAACCTGCCCAAGTCCGAGATGGCGACCGACCGCTCCGTCGTGAAGACCGTCGTGACCATCACCGGCGGCGGGTCGTACTACGTTGACAAGCGCCGGGTCAGCTTTGAGGAGATATATCCTCTGCTGCAGGCGCGCCTGCGGGACAATCCGAAGATGGTCGTCGTCATCAACTGCGACAAGGAGAACAACTGGGGCAAGGGTATCGAGGTCATGGACGAGGCCAAGCGCGCCGGCGCAGAGCTTCTCACCATCGCCACCGAGCCTAAGGCAAAGAAGAGTTAGCCGATGGGGGACAAGCTTCTCAGACGCACCATAGCCGTATCCGTCGGCCTGCACCTGGTCGTGCTGGCGCTCGTCGGTGCGAGCTACGCCGCTCGCAAGTTCGACCCCGACAGTCTCAAGCTCGTCCAGGTCAAGGTCGTGACCCTTCCGGAAGAACCGACATCCGTGCCGGAGGAGGTCAAGCCCGCCGCGACGCCTTCTCCCGCTGACAGTGGCCAGGTCCGGGTACCGCCGCCCGAGAAGATGCGGACGGCCCCGCCCCCGCGCCCGAGGCCGACAAACGTCAACCCGCCGACGAACGTTCCGCCGCAGCCGAAGCCTTCGCCCAGACCCGGATTACTCTCGGGGCTTGCCAACGTATTCAAGCGTCCTCCGGATACTGCATCCGGCAAGCCCGCGGGCGATCCGGGGGGCGACCTGAACACCGGCACGGGAAGCGGCCGCGGGCAGGATCTCGGCGGCAGCGGGAAGACTCCCGTAGGATGGGTGCCGGGCTCGCCCGGCGGCAGAGGCTCCGGGTCGGGCAGCGGCGAAGGGACCGGCAAGCCGGAGCCCGTCCAGGACGCGGCTCCCGGTCCGGGCAAGGAGCCTGCTCCCCCGCCACCGCCGCCTCCGCCTCCTCCCCCGGACGTTGATGTGCGCGTCTGCGCAGCCTCAGGGATGCTCCCCGGGCCGGACTGCGAGCATACCGTAGTCAAGTCCTATCGGCCGGGCAGGCAGCCGGAGTCGAAGTGCACCGTCTGCAAGCCGAAGCATGTCTCGACCCTGGCTGACAGATCGGTCCCCGAACTCGTGAGCGGCTCCAGGCGTCCGAAGTACCCCGAGTCCGCCAAGCAGCGTGACATCCAGGGCTCGGTCACCGTCGAGTACACCGTCAACACCGAGGGCAGAGTCACCGCCGTCAAGGTCAGCAATTCGTCCGGCAACTCCGATCTCGACAGGGCGGCCGCCGACTGTGTGAACAGCCGGAAATACAAGCCTGCGGTTCAGGACGGCATCCCCAGGAACTACCGCAAGCGTGAGACGTTCCACTTCACCCTTGATTGACTCCGGCGCGCGTTGACACCGCCCGGCGCTTCTGTTAGAATTCCCCAGCCTCGCCTGCATCGCGAGAGGAAGGGATTTCGACATGAGCGAACAGCTCGACGCGCTCTACCAACTGCAACTCGTGGACCTTGACCTCGAGAAGTACAGGAAGGCCCTCGCCGCGCTCGACGACGGCTCCTCCAGAAAGGAACAGGTCGAGCGCCTGCGAGTTCTTTCTGCTGAGGCCGAGCAGCTTCTCCATGAAGCGTCCACAGAGCAGCGCGACAAGGAACTGAACGTCAAGGCCGTCGAGGACAAGAAGAAGCAGTTCCAGGAGAAGATGTACTCCGGCAAGGTCGCGAATCCCAAGGAACTCCAGAGCATGCAGGACGAGATCGCAATGCTCGACCGTCAGCGGGGCAAGCTCGAGGAGCGCATACTGGAGTTGATGGACCTGATCGAGGAGAGGAAGGCCGTTCACGCCGAAGCAGCCGAAAGGCTCCGGCAGAGCGAGGACAAACTGGCGGCGCACACGGCCAAGCTGGCCGAGAACACGCGGATACTGCAGAAGAACATCGAGATACTCACTCACCGGCGCGACACCGCCCTGTCGCACGTTGATCCCGGCCTCTTGAAGCGTTACCAGTCCCTTCAGGCGCGGGTCGGCGTCCTCGCGGTCGGCAAGATCGAGGGAAATCAGTGCGGCGGATGTCACACCGGCCTCATGCCGTTTCAGTTGCGTCAGCTTGATACGGACAAGGATATCCTGACCTGCGAGAACTGCGGCCGGATTCTCTTCAAGGAGAGCAAATGAAGCCGGGCCGCGCGATCCTCGCCGTTGACGGAGCGGCAAAGGGCAACCCCGGTCCCGCCGGCATAGGAGTGGTCATCAGTGACGAGTCGGGCAAGGTGCTGAAGGAGATCGGCTCGCACATAGGCCGTGCGACGAATAACTTCGCCGAGTACACGGCCCTGATCCGAGGCCTCTCCGAAGTCCGCGAGATGGGATTCTCGGAGGTCGCGGTATACACGGACAGCGAACTGATGCAGCGCCAGATCGCCGGCCGCTACAAGGTGAAGTCTCCAGGCCTGCAGCCGCTGTATCAGTCCGCGGTGGATCTCATCCGCGGTTTCGACGACGCCTCGGTCCATCATGTTCCGAGGGAGAAGAACAAAGCCGCCGACAATCTCGCGAGTGCCGCCGCCGAGCGGTCCGAACAGCCGGGGCTGTTCGACGGGAGCGATGAGAAGCCGCGCAGGCCGGGGAAACAGGCACGTTCCGGGGGTAAGTCCATGATCAAGCGCATCAGCATAGATACGTCGGCGAGGACTCAGTTCATTGATATCACCGACAGGATACAGGAGGTCGTTCAGGCCAGCGGTGTCAGAGAAGGGAACTGCACCGTTTTCGTCACCCACACCACATCGGGAGTCACGATCAACGAGAGCGTGGATCCCTACGTCCTGCGCGACATCATAGACATTCTGAACGGTCTCGTCCCCAGGCTCGGCTCCTACCAGCATGCCCAGGGCAACGCCGACGCCCATGCCAAAGCCAGCCTGATCGGCTCGTCCATAGACGTCATAGTGGAGGACGGCCGGTTGCTTCTCGGAGAGTACCAGGTCATCTATCTGTGCGAGTTCGACGGCCCCCGCCCCAGGCAGGTTGTAGTCCGCGTGGCTTAGGTCACTGCTCCGGCTTGAGCTGTGGGAACAGTATCACGTCGCGGATTGACGGCGAGTCCGTGAACATCATCACCAGGCGATCAATCCCGACGCCGAGTCCTCCGGTCGGCGGCATCCCGTACTCCAGCGCCCTCAGGAAGTCCTCGTCCATCGGGTGAGCTTCCTCGTCCCCGGATGCTCGCATCCTTCCCTGAGCCACGAACCGCTCGCGCTGGTCAATCGGGTCGTTGATCTCCGAGAATGCATTGCCCATCTCCTGACCGATTATGTACGGCTCGAAGCGCCTCGTGAGCGTCGGGTCGTCCTGCCTCTTTTTCGCGAGCGGAGAAATGTCCAGCGGAAAGTCGGTGATGAACGTCGGCTGAATCAGGTTCGGCTGCATGAACCGCTCGTGTATCTTGTCTATGATCCCGCCGATCGTCGTCTCCTGCTCCATCGGCAGGCCGAGCCGCTCGCCCGCCGCCTTCGCCGTCTCTACACTCCGGAACTCCTCTGGCTCCACGCCCGCGTACTGCTTGATTCCTTCCAGCAGCGGCAGACGCTTCCACGGCGGGGTGAGATCTATCGTCTGTCCCTGGAACTCGAACCGCGGCCCTCCGTGAATCTTCTCGCTCACGAACGCGAACATCCGCTCCACGAGACCCATGATGTCTTCGAGGTTCGCGTATGCCTGGTATAGTTCCAGCATCGTGAACTCCGGGTTGTGCCGCGTCGAGATGCCTTCGTTGCGGAACACCCGGCCCATCTCGTAGACTTTGTCGAACCCCCCGACGATCAGCCGCTTGAGGTAGAGCTCGAGCGAAATGCGAAGGTGGAAATCGTGGTCCAGCGCGTTGTGATATGTCGTGAACGGCCGTGCCGCCGCGCCTCCCGCGACCGCCTGTAGGACCGGGGTCTCGACCTCGATGAACCCGTCTGCGTTCAGGAACTCGCGCACCGCCTGCACGATTCGACTGCGGTTCAGCATGGTCTCCATGACTTCCGGGTGCACGATCAGGTCGAGATACCTCTGCCGGTACCGCTGCTCCACGTCGTGCAGTGTGTACCACTCAGCGTCGCCCTTCTGCTTGCCGATAGGGATCGGCCGGAGCGACTTCGCGAGGAACTCGAACTCGGTGGCGAAGACCGACGTCTCTCCCATGCGCGTCCTGCCGACCGTCCCGCGCGCGCCGATGAAGTCTCCGATGTCCAACTCGCGCGCGAGGCGGTAACTGTCCTCGCCGATCTGGTCGGTCTTCAGGTAGACCTGGATTCGGCCGCTTCCGTCCTGTATGTGCGCGAACGAGGCCTTTCCCATCGGCCGAAGCGAAACCACCCGGCCCGCCACCGACACCGTCTGCCCTTCCAGGTCGTCGGCGGAGTCGAGGACTTCCTGCGCCGCGTGTGTCCGTTCGTAGCGCTCTATGGCAAACGGGTCTGATCCGAGTTCCCGAAGCCTCGACAGCTTCTCGAGTCTGTGCTCCACGAGGTCATTGTCTTCGTACACTGGCGTGCCCCTCTTCCCATACGCTGAACAGCGTACAGCTTGTCCTTGCCGTCGGGCGGCGAATGCTCGTTCCCGATGCGGCACGACCGGCTATACGCTGTTCGTTGAAGGATCTTCGATCCCGGGACGGCGCTACTTGGCGATCTTTACGATCTTCAGGTGCATCTCCCCGGCGGGGGCTTCCACCGTCACCAGGTCGCCGACCTTCTGCTCCATCAGGGCTTCCCCGACGGGCGATTCGTTGGAAATCCGGTCCTCCGCGGGATCCGCTTCAATCGAACCGACTATGGTGTAGACCCACTCGTCCTTCGTGTCCATGTCGCGCACCGTGACCTTGGACCCGATGCTGACGCGGTTGGTCTTGACGTCGCGTTTCTCGATTACGAGCGCGTTGTGGAGGATCCGCTTCAGTTCCATGATGCGTCCCTCCACGAAGGCCTGCTCGTTCTTCGCGTCTTCGTACTCAGAGTTCTCCGAGAGCTCACCGAAATCCTTAGATTCCCTGATCCTCTCGGCCACTTCTTTCCTCTGCACGGTGCGAAGGCGCTCCAGTTCCTGCTCGATCTTCTTGAAGCCTTCCGCAGTAAGGACGATCTCGTTCTCAGTGGTCATAGGGCTTGCACCTCGACTTCCTAATAACATAAGCACTGGTTGCCCCGCCATTCATACGAGCAACCAGTGCTTAGAATGCTTGTCATGTCCAGATTCACATGGATTGTACCACAGTGAGCGCGTTTTGTCAAACATATTTGGTCTCCGCCGTGTGTCCGCTAGGCCCTCCCGGGCGAGCGCCGCAGGCGAAAGCGCCGCCGCCGGGCAGTTGACCCGCAGCCGAAATGGAGCTATAATAGAAACGGCTCTGAAGGGGAGTAGCGCCCCGGGATCGTCCCGGGGTGAACGGGTCGTCAACACGTTCGGCCGCAAGGCGCGGACCGGCCTCGTTCGGAACTCGATGGAAATCGTACACGCGAGACCTTCGCCGCGCCGCCCTCGCAACGCGAGCGGTCCGCGGAGAGGGTCTTTTTTGCAGGAGGACTTGCATGAACGCACTCAAGACGGGCATTCTTCTCACGGCGCTCACCGCCCTCGCCCTCTGGATCGGACGCATGGTCGGCGGGATGAGCGGCATGGTCTGGGCCTTCGGCATTGCGATCGTCATGAACGTGGGGAGCTACTGGTTCAGCGACAGGATCGTGCTTGCCACTTACCGAGCCAGGCCGATCACCGAGGCCGATTCGCCCGAACTCTACGCCATAGTGGCCCGGCTGACCCAAGAGGCGGGTCTCCCCATGCCCAAACTCTACGTCGTTCCCGGCGAATCGCCCAACGCCTTCGCCACCGGGCGCAACCCTCAACACGCGGCCGTCGCGGTGACGGAAGGGTTGCTGCGAATCCTCGACCGAGATGAGGTGGAGGGCGTTCTGGCTCACGAGTTGGCGCACGTCAAGAACCGCGATATCCTGATCGGTACGATCGCGGCTACCTTCGCGGGCGCGATCATGCTGATCGGCAACATGGCGCGCTGGGCGGCCATTCTCGGCACCGGCCGCGACAGCGATCGGGGTGGCGGCGCACTCGGCATGCTGGCGCTCGCGGTAGTGGCGCCGCTGGCCGCGCTGTTGATCCAGATGGCTATCTCCCGATCGAGGGAGTATCAGGCCGACGCAACCGGCGCTTCCATAAGCGGCAAGCCGCTCGGCCTGGCGGATGCGCTTCTGAAACTGGAGGGCGCCTCGAAGATCATCCCCGCGCAGGCGAGTCCCGCGACCGCGCACATGATGATCGTGAATCCTCTTCACGGCGGGATCGGGAGTCTTTTCAGTACGCATCCCGCCATCCCGGAGCGGGTCAGGCGACTCCGCGAGATGGCCGACCGCATGGGGCAGTGATCGAGATGCAGTCAGTCGGGGCGGGAGTCATGCTTCCGCCCCTTCGCGTTACTGGTAGCACCCGAACTCCTTCGCCGCCAGGTACATCGCCGCGACGTTCTCCTCGGGTATCCCGGGCGACATATTGTTCGCCTCGCGAAGCACGAACTTCCCGCCGTCCATGATTCCGGTTGAGAGTATGCGCTTCACCTCGGATCGAACCTCATCCGGCGTCCCCCTCTGCAGGAGCGCCACCGTAGGTCCGCCGTTGATGTGAACGTCCGGGCCCAGTTCCTCGCGCAGCCGCGCGAAGTCCACGGGATAGCCCGTGTCGAAGGCGTTCACGTTCAGCTCGTCGCGGATCGTCCTGAAATGCCGGGTCGCATCCCCGCACAGGTGGATGCTGTGAGGCCCCGAACCCGCCAGTTCCGAGACCAGCCGCTTGTGACACGGAAGAACGAACTCGCGGTATGTCTCGGTCGAGAGCAGTTGGATGCTGTCGTCCGCGAATCCCCAGTTCTGCGGCTTCATGTCATGTCCGAGCTTCTCCCTCCACGCCCTGATCCGCGCGATCGTCGCCTCGGTGATGTAGTCCAGCAGTTCTCTTGCGAAGTCCGGGTCCTCGTAGATGTCGAGGCATATCTCCGTCGCCCCTCTGAGATTCGCGGCGGCCGTGAAGGGCCCGTCGGTGCCGAGACCGGACGGGCTGACTCCGGCGACCGGCAGTCCCATGAACTCGTATCCCCTGATCCGCTCGGTCAGATGCTCGTAGAATCGCAGGTTCTTCGCCATGATTCCGCCGGTGAACGGGTCGGGAATGCCTCTGTCGAATAGCATCCGCTTGTTGCCGTCCGCCAGTATCGGCGAGGTGTCGGGCACCTGCCCATCGCGATGGTGAACCGGGCAGCCGAACCAGGCCGCTTCGTAGTAGTTCTGAAGGTCCACGCCGACGGCCCCCCATGCCTCCTCCGGCATCCCCATCTGCTGGTCGAAGAGAAGGTTGTGCCTGACGTAGTGCTGGAACTCGAGTTGAGTTTGGAGCATCACTTCCGGGTCTTCGCTGTACGCCTCGAAGCTGATGCCTCGAGGGTTCAGCCAGAAACTGAACAGATAGTACCGCACGTTCAGCCCCAGCACCAATGGCACCCGGATCGGCCTCCCCGCGTGGTAGGCGTCCCAGACTTGCTTCACTTCGTCGTTGTGCGCTCGAAAACTCACCTCGGGCATGCCGAACCTCCAGCCTTCATGCTGGTCTGATTATAGCCTCCATCGCTTCACCGAACAAGTCCGACGGAGGATTCGCGATGGCCCTGGCCTAACCTTACGTTGTGGGTCCCCGAAATCGCCCCCGACTTCAGGAATCCCCGAAGATGTGATGGGAGGTTGTCATGCGCCAGCACTTCGTGCGGCTACTCGCAGTTCTTGCCTTGCCTCTTCTCCTCGCCGGCGCGGCGTCATCCGCCGGCTTCGTCTGGGCGAGGGGTAATCTGCACACTCATACGACGAACAGCGACGGCGACAGCGCGCCGGACGTCGTGGTCGAATGGTACAAGTCGAACGGGTACCAGTTCCTGGTGATCAGCGACCACTGGAAGGTGACCGACCCGGCGCCGCTCGACAAGCCGGGCGACGACTTCGTTCTCATTCCCGGCGAGGAGACCGGCGTGAAGGGCGCGCCGAAGCCGATCCACGGCAACGCGATAGGCGTCTCACGGATTGTGGGAGGCGCTCAGTATGCGGGCTCTCCGGCGAAGAGCTTGTCGAAGATGGTTCAGCAGATCCGGGCGGCGGGCGGAGTCCCGCAGGTCAACCACCCGAACTTCCGCTGGTCCTTCGGATACAGGGAACTCAGAGGCCTGAAGGGGCCGTACCTCCTCGAGGTGTACAACGGCAATCCCTCGGTGAACAACCACGGCAGCGAGGCCGTCATGTCCGTCGAGCAGGTGTGGGACATGTTGTTGTCGGACGGCATCGAAGTGTACGCCACCGCCACGGACGATGCTCACGCGTTCAAGGAGATGGCGGCGAACAAGTCAAACCCCGGCCGCGGATGGATCTGCGCGCGCGTCCCCACGCCCTCCGCGGAGAACATCCTCGACGCCCTCCGGCGCGGCGACTTCTATGCATCCACTGGCGTCGAACTGGCGGACTGCTCGTTCGAAGGGAATACGATGAGAGTGCAGGTGGCGCCGAAGGTCGGCCTGAAGTACTGGATCAGATTCGTGGGCAAGTGGGGCCGCATACTCCAGGAGAGCACGGGCGCTTCGGCAGTCTACACTGCCGCCGGGAAACGGGAGAAGAACGACTATGTGCGGTGCAAGGTCATCGCATCCGACGAGACGGTCGCCTGGACGCAGGCATACAGGCCGGGGAGGTAGCTTGACATGAGAAACAGATCAGCGTCCGCAGCGCTCGCTATCGTCCTGTTGTTCGCCTCGTGCGGCGGCGCGGTCATCGCGGCCGATATGTGGGCTAAGGGCCAACTGCACTGCCACTCCACCAACAGCGACGGCAACGTCTCGCCACAGGAGGTCATGGACTGGTACAGGGATCACGGCTTCGAGTTCGTCTTCCTGACCGACCACAGGACGGTGACCGACGTCGGCCCGCTCGACAAGGACCCGAACGATCAGTTCATCTGCATTCACGGTGAAGAACTCGATCTCCCCGATGAGGGCAGGCCGATCCACGCCAATGCCCTCGGCTTGAAGCAGACGATAGGCGTGCCGCCCCGACTAATCACTCCCGCCAGGAGTGTCGCCAACCTCGTGGACTACATCCGCGACGCGGGCGCGCTCCCGATGGTCAACCATCCGAACTGGTATTTCGCCCTGACGCACCGCGAACTCCTGCGGATCGAGGGAATGTACCTGCTCGAGATCGCCAACATGGGCGGCCCCACGAGCTACAACGAGGGAAGCGCCGCATACCTGCCTCTCGAGCAGACTTGGGACATCCTGCTCTCGGAGGGCCGGACCGTCTACGCGACTGCGACCGATGACGCGCACGACTACAAGGACTTCAGGCCCGGCGGCTCCAACCCCGGTCTGGGGTGGGTAGTCTGCCGCGTGCCGGAGTTGACCCCCGGTGCCGTGCTCGATGCGCTGGCGAAGGGCAGGTTCTATTCCTCGACCGGTGTCGAACTGGCGGACTACCGTTGGGACGGCAGGACGATGAAGGTGTCCGTAGCGCCGAAGGAAGGGCGGACCTGCGTGATCCGGTTCGTCGGGAAGCACGGGCGGATTCTGAAGGAGGTCGAGGGCCTCTCCGCAACGTATCGCGTGACCGGCGCTCCCGATCGGAACGATTACATCCGCTGCAAGGTCATCTCCAGCGACCTGACGACCGCGTGGACCCAGGCCGAGCGGCTGTAACGCCTGGACCGTAGCGGCCGCGCCTCCGTGCCGGCCGTCACCGCGCAATGCGAAAAGGGGCGGGAGTCGCGCTCCCGCCCCGGCTTTCAGCTCTCGTCTCTTCGGCCTCGAGTTCCCCGTTACTGCCTACGGCTTGTAGAAGGCCTCGCTCACCGATCGGTTGTAGTGGATGCGGTTGATCGTCCGGGCGAGCGTGTCCGACAGGCAGCGCACGGTCACGAACGGCAGGCTCTCGAACTCCTCGGTCTGCGGAATGCTGTTCGTTACCACGACCTGCTTCAGCCCGTAGTTCTCGTGAAGGTCGCAGAGCCTCTCTTTGGCCTTGCCGACGCAGAGGTTGTGCGACGCGCCCAGGTAGACTTCCTTGATGCCCTTCTCTTCGACGAGCTTGCGGACGAGGCCGTGCATCGTCCCGCCGTTGCTGATCATGTCGTCGAGAACGATGGCGATGGTCTTCCCTTCGAAGTCGCCGATGATCTCGGATATCGTCACGACCTCCGGTTCCGGCCGATACTTTGCCGCGATCGCGCACTTGACGTCAATGCCGCGGCCGAAGTGCGTCACGAACTTCGACCGTCCCGCGTCCGGTGCCACCGCAATCACGTCGTCCCGGCCCTCGAACCGGCTGAACTCCTCGATGAACAGAGAGAGCGACTCCAGCATGCCGACCGGCAGTCCGCCGTAGAATCCGCGTATCTGGTCGCAGTGCGGGTCCCATACGATCAGGCGGTCGATCCCCGCGGTGATGCTCAGGTCGGCCATCAGGCGCGCGGTGGTCGCTTCCCGGGTAAACGCGGTCGGCTTGTCCTGGCGGGCGTAAGCGAGATAGGGGAGCACGCCCGTCACGTGCTGCGCCCCGTGTTCCCGGAACGCCCTCACCGCCGCCAGAAACGCCATGTAGTTCTGGTCGATCCTGAGGTCCGAGGTCGGGTCGAACAACGCCTGCAGCAGGTAGACGTCGCACCCGCTGACGTGCATCTCGAGCCGTGTGACCGTCTCCGCATCGGAGAAGCGGCGGTCAATGTTCTCGAGGTGGAGAACGTCCTCCCGGCTGCCGGCTCCCTGCAGGAGTTCCCGGTATCGCTCGACCACGCGCTGCGATAGCCTGGATCCCGATCGGCATCCCGCGATGAGCAGCCGCCCTCGCGGCGCGACCATGCTCTGCGCCTGCTCTCTGGCCAGCAGTTCCGGCGTGAAGAACGTGCTCTTGCTCTCTCTGCTCGCGTCCGTTACCGCCATAGTGCTACCTTCCTGATCCCGGGTCGCTAAGCCCCGAACTTCTCCTGAACGTTCATCAGGTTCGTCAGAATGTTCATCACGTCAATTCCGCGTATGCGCGCAAGTCCTCCGCCCACGACGGACCGCTCGTTGAACTCCCTCACCGAGTCCGGCCTGACTCCCGGCCCCCGCATGGCGATAGGGACCGAGTCGCCGGAGTGATCCTTCACCGAGATCGGCGTCGCGTGGTCGGCGGTGAGGATTATGTAGGTCTCGGGGTCGGCCTTCTCGAGCAGCAGCCCGACTACCTTGTCCACCTTCTGCACGAATCCCACCTTCGCGAACGCGTCGCCGTCGTGGCCCGCGATGTCTCCGCCCTTGATGTTGCAGAGAACGAAGTCGTGGTCGTCGAGCGCCTTCAGTATCGCTCTCCCCATCGCCATGATGTCGGAATCGAGCCCGCCGTTCGCCCCCGGCGTCTCGATGATGTCCATGCCGAGGTAACACGCGATTCCGGCGATAAGCCCGGTCTCCACCACCGCCGCCGGCTTCAGGCCGTACTTCTTCTCGAAGCTCGGCAGGTTCGGGGCGACTCCTCCTCCTCGCGGGAGAATGATGTTGGCGGGGGGCTTGCCCTCCGCCTCGCGGGCCTGATTCACCGGGTGGTCCTTCAGAAGCTCGTAGGACTTCGACACGAAAGCGTTGACGATCCGCGCCGTCTTGGCCCCCGCCGCGTCCTCCGGGTCAACCGCATGGGCCTCGTGGATTCTCTCGCCGACCTCGTGCGGGTCCACGTCGGAGATGTCCGCGCCGAGCCTGGGCCCTCTCAGCACCAGCGCGCCTCGATGCGCTACCGACTCCTTGAAGAAGACGGTCACGTCCTCGATCTGCATGCCGTTCACAGCCGCGGCAAGTTGGTCCGTGCCCGACTCGATGCGGCCCGCCCTGCGGTCCAGGATGACGAGCTTGTCGTCAACGGTCGAAAAATTGCATCTGAACGCCACGTCGCCCCGCTTCACGTCCATGCCGATCCCGGCGGCTTCGAACGGGCCGCGCCCGGTGTATGTAGTGAACGGATCGAACCCGAGTATCGCCAGGTGCGAGGTGTCGCTGCCGGCCCTGATCCCCGGCGCGATCGGGTCCATCATCCCGCACTCGCCGTCAAACGCCAGGGTGTTCATGTTCACGTTGTCGGCGGCCTCGATCGGGGTGCGCCCTCCGAACTCGGCTACCGGCCGGTCCGGCATTCCGTCGCATATCAGTAGGATCGCTTTCGGTCCTGCCATGGCTTCCTCCCGCGTGAGTCCGTGCCCACGCCCGGCCTATGTTACCGTATTCCCGCCGT